>JAAYCD010000029.1 GCA_012744375.1 Erysipelotrichaceae bacterium
AGCAAGAATCATGCTGCTTTTAGCCTATAAAAATCAAAGGTGATGCACCCTTGCGAGTACACCACCCTAGATTTCATAGATTTTGTGGTTTTGATTCAAGACTCCACGCTAGACCACCCTAGATTTCATAGAGCCTATTTGTCTAGGAAGGGGTGTATTTCAATGCAAATGGGTTATTTTATTTTCTTAAAGCTATTCAGCTTTTTGATCTTCTGTGACTTGGCTATCAGTTGTTGGAGCAACTTCCACCACTGTAACTTTTGGAGTCTTGCTTTCTTCCACTGGAGCAACTACAATTGCTGGTTGAACATCAACAACAGCAGATTCCTTTTTCAGTGCACCCAACCGAGCACTACGACGTTGTTCTCTTTCAGAAACACGATCAAATTTATTACCATAAATCAGTAAGACAAGCACAGCAGCTGAGGCGGCTAAAGCCATAATGATTAAACCCCAAAAATAAAGATTTAATCCGAATAGTTCTTTAATTTTGTCGTCAAATTTTTCAAAAATGCCTGTGTCGGCATATTTGGCTACTAATCCAAGAACAGAATAAGTTAAGCCCCAAGCACATACGACCGCGCAGAGGATATACCATACTATTTCAAAGATGGTAATTTGTAGTTTTTTCTTTGCCATAAACTAGACTCCTTATTTTTAATTAACCGCTCCGTTATTTGTAGAAGCTGGTTGAGAATTTTGTCCTCTTGTCACTTCTTCAACAACTTGTTGATAAGTGAACTTCCAAGTTCTTTCTAAAGAGGCGGCGTAAGTATTTAACTTCGCATTTAGTTCATCAAACAATTGTTTGAAATTTTTGCCATCGGGACGTTGTCTTCTGCCTTCGGTCATTTCGATGAATTTTAAACTTTCATCTAATAAGTCTAGGGTTTCGTTGTCGGTGCAGTGAGCATGTTGACGAGAGAAACGCAAGAAACCAGACATTTTCGCTAATTCGTTTTGCACGATATAGTTTGATTGTGGGGTTGGTTTTCCTTTGCTTTCAGTCATCACTTTTTGGAATTCTGCGAACGATTCTTCAAAGGTGCGCATTACCAACATCGTAAGTACGATGCGATACATTTTTTCATCTTGGTTAACTAATTGCACAATGATTGGTTCGATTTCTTTGTTTTTCATACCAAAAGCGATATATTGGAAGACGATATCGCGTAAGGTTTCAGAAATGCCAACTACCATATCATATAAAGTGATGATTTGTGCTCTATCAACACGAACCACTTCGTCAGAAGGCACTAAGATAGTGCTGTTTGGGCTATAGAGGTCATTGATAAAGGCGGTAATTTTTTCTTTAATCTTTTCGCCATTTTCCCCGTTGTTAGTAAGGAAGTCACCAAAAGGAGTTCCTTCTAATAAATTCTCAGTCAAAATCTTTTTGCGGTTATTATAGACCTCGACTTTGTGTTCTCGTTGAATGCTATATTCCAAAGCATCACGAGCAGTCAATAAATAGTGATATAGTCTGAAAGTGTATAAACTAAAGTTGTTCATGGTTAGCTCCTCTCAATTAGCTTTTCTAATTTGTAAACTCTAGAAATTGTGTGTTTAGCGTATTTCCTCACGCTTGGATGGCCACGCTTCATGCAATAACTATGTTCGTGAAACTTTTCAAACATAGTGATATCGTTTCCGGAGTCCCCAACCACATAAACATCGTTTTTGTTGATGTTCATTAGTTCACAGTATTTTTCAACACCATTACCTTTATTGCAACCCTTAGGGGTTAATTCATTGACTTTTACCGTCCATGAAGATTCGATTTCGGGAAATTCTTCACGAAATTCTTTATTTAGCTCTTTACTTATTTTAGCCTTATTTTTTCTTAAGCCAATAAAATTCATAACTTTAAAGACTTTTCCGTTTTTTAGTTCTTGTTGAAACAAGTTGTTATCGCCGATGAAAGGCTCGCGGTAAACAAATTGCGATAACCACCAAAGCTTATAGACAAACATAAAGAATCCACGTACTTTACGATTATATTTAATAATGCAGGAGTGGTTTTCAGTCGTCATTAAAAAAGCAATTGGCTCGTAGTTTATTTCGATTTTTTTCAAAATTTGTGCTAACTCTTCGTTTGGCATCCAATTCTCATAAATGA
>JAAYCD010000106.1 GCA_012744375.1 Erysipelotrichaceae bacterium
TATGGGAGCTATTTATTAACGCGCCGCTGATGGACTTTTCTTCTAAAAAGATACCAAAGTATTTCCAATATTTCTAAAGGTATGCCTAGAAAAAATACTAAATATAAACTTCTATCTGTCATTGATTCAAATGTCAAAAATATTGCAACAGCGATTGACCAAATCAGTCCAGAAATCGAAAAAACTCTAATAAAACGTAAATGGAAAACGCAGTGCCAGACGACTAAAACAACAAAAGAAGCGACTGCCCCATAAATAAAAATTAACCATGGTTGGAAAGTTGAAGCAACTGGAAGAAATAATCTAACGAGCATAAAAACGGCAAGTGTAACCAACCACACTAAACTAAGAGAAAATAGTTGTAGGTAAAGTTGCTTGTGCTTTTGATAAGCACTAATTTTTACTGGTTTATGTTCTTTGATGTAAAAATCATCAACTTTAATACCGTAAAAGTCTGCGAGTGATTTCAACACAAAAACATCTGGAAAACCTTCGCCTCTTTCCCATTTGGATACCGATTTATCTGAATAATTAAATTTTTGCGCTAACTCTAGTTGAGTAAGCCCACTAGCTTTGCGGTAATGAATAAGATTATTCGCGAGCACTTCTTGTAAATTAATTTCTTCTTTTTCCATATAAATATCTCGAATCGTTTAGATTTTATTATGCCTAGACCTAAAAAGCAAATTATTGCTTTAATTAATCTTTTTGCTTGAGGAACTGCCTTAAAAAGGCAATGGTTCTGCGATTGATATTAGTCATTGAATATAATTTAACTGCATCGCTTTTTGCCTTTCTAACCATGAATTCTTTTTGTTGATTAGTCAACGATAAACAAGTTCTTATTGCTTCCACTAAATCTTCGACATCATTAGAATCAGCCCAGACAACATCATCGACAAAATCTTTATCAAAGCGATGATTTTTTACTGTTAATGTTAATGCATTATCAGCCCCAAAATAATCGATTAAGTTATCAGGAATCAAATAACGATCAAAATCTTCGGTAAAAGGCCGTGGGTTGATGTTTATATATGCATGGTTAATTAGCGATAATACAATATCACTACTCGGATTTCCTAAATATATAATATTATTATTTTTACCAATTGCTATTCTCAGCTTTTCTTGTTCGGCATGGTAACCAGAGATTACTAATTTATATTGTTCTAAATTAAGCAATTTGAAAGCTTCAATTAATTCATAGATGCCAAATTTTTCTTCAAGACTGCCGTCGTAATAAAAGTATTGACCATAAGCACTACAGTCAACTTCTTGATATTTATTTTCTAAAACACCAGGAAAAGTGAGGCTTGGTGAAAGAAGGGGATTGAATAAATCGTTTAGTCCAGGAGTAGTGGTAATAAAGCCATTTAGGTTTTTGGTTTTTTCTAAAAGCGAAGTCGTGTAAGCTTTATTTGTTCCGCTAATTCCACTAGGAGTATTGTAGCACACACCAACGATAGGTAGGTTATATTTCTTAGCGAAAAACTTCGCGCAATCTAACACTTTGGGATTAAGAGTTTCTGTAATGACAATCGCATCTTTCAAATTCATTTTTTTAAACAATTTATAAGTATACAAAAAAGCCGCTAGATAACGTTCAATACGATGCCTTTTAATCGGTGCATAATGCCAGGATACTTTACCCTCAAGTTTTTGCTCAACTTCTAGTTTTTTTAGTGAGCAAAGTTTCCTAGAAAATGGTCGAAATGAAATGACTTCCACTTCATGTGTTAGACCAAGCATGCGAATTAGACGATTGTTTAAATTTTGAATCGAAGTATTTAAAGCGCAGCGCCATGCTAATGAAAGTGAAACATAATCATCTTTTTGACAAGCAGTAGTAAAATAAATAATCTTCATAAACTAAGTTTAAATTGTTTCACTTAATTATAAAAGTTTATAGTCGATAAAGACATAAAAATGTTAAAATAAGCGCATGAAAAAAAGTATTTCTACTTGGAATGAGTTTTTTATCCAAATTCAAAACGAACTTTTTTGCATTAAACTTAATCACTTCTTGAATAAGGAATATAGCGATTACACTTGTTATCCACCACGCAATCTGTTGTTTAATGCATTTCGCTTAACGCCACTCAATAAAGTAAAGGTAGTTATTATTGGACAAGATCCGTATCACGAACCTAATCAAGCGATGGGTTTATCGTTTTCTGTTCCTGATGGAATTGCCCCTCCTCCATCATTAGTTAATATTTACAAAGAAATTAACTTAGAATTTAAATGCTCAATGAATTATAAATCAGGAAACCTAACCTATTTAGCGAAGCAAGGAGTGTTGTTATTAAACTCTATTCTTTCGGTTCGGGCTCATCAGGCATTAAGCCATAACATCGATGAATATAAGCAATTTCTTGCTCGAGTATTAGAAGTATTAAATCAGCAGCACCGCCCAATGGTTTTCTTGCTTTGGGGTGGTCCAGCGCGCAAGTTAAAAGCATATTTGCATAATCCAACACATCTTATATTAGAGTGTGTTCATCCTTCCCCGCTTGCCGCTAATCGTGGGGGTTGGTTTGGTAACAACCATTTTAAAAAGACCAATGAATATTTAAAATCCAATGGTCTAAAAGAAATAAAATGGTCAAATGTTGAATAACTTTATTTATTTATATTGCGTAATTTTTTGATAAATAAGAAAACAACTAGCGATAAGCTTACTAAAGAAATAGCTAACCACACCCAGTAAATGGTGGGATCTAATGTTTTAACATACATTCTAATTAATCTAGCTAGACTATAGATAAATGAAGTTAATAAAATCACACCCCATACTCCTGAAAGAAGTAAACCACTGTAGTTGTTCTTGAAAGTACGATAAGTTGATAAGATACCCACGATTAAGGCAAACAATCCAAGAATAAATAAAATAAGGTAATCACTATTAAATTCATAGTCGATATAGCCTGTACCACTTCCATTTGTGAAGCTCAATATATATAAAACTAAAAAATACACAAAAAAGAACGCACCCACTATGCTTGTGCCAATTGAATATACTAATGACAATGTGTTTGCGCTTTTTTCTTCAACAGGTAAATCACCTTTTTGTACTGTAAATATACGTGGAGCAGTAGCAAATAACGTAACTAGCAATGGTGCAGTAATAACAATAGATGGGCCAATAAATGCTGCGTTATAAATAAAGCAATATAGATAAACATTCATGTTATTTAAATCCCAAGCAAAGTAAGTTGGATCACTCCAGAAAATGATTCCTGCTAAATAATGAGAAGCAAGCTTAAACACCCCACCAACTAACGTTCCAATTATTAGCCAAGTGATGCGTTGAGTTTTTGCTTCGGAATGGTCGAAAAATGGTTTGAATAATCCAGTCAAACCCACAAGCGCATATGGCAAGATGTAGTCTAAAATCAATTGTGCAGGATGAATAATGTAAGCACTGGTTGCAACATCTAAAAAACCCATTACTAAACCAGTCAATAATGCTGGCACTAAACCACGACGATACGCCATAAATAAAACCGCAATCATCGCAAAACCAATTGACCCACCATTAATAAAAATACCTTTTGATAAAATTCCTTGTAGTTCGTCAAAAACAAACCCCAAAGCTGCTAACATGCCAATTTCGCTTATGATGCGAATTGTGTTTCGATTATTAGTCATATAAGACCTCCAAAAAATAAAAACCCTCAAATGCTAGATGAGGGGAATTAAAAAATCCATTTTATTCCCTCCGCTAGTATTGCCTAGATCAGGTACGGTCGATTCCAAGAAGAATCCTCTCAGCCGAATTTCGTTCAGCTCCCACATATCATCATATGCCTATTTGCATATTTATCAAATAAATAGTGCATTAGATTAGGTTACAAAATATACAAAAGTTTAACATCTATAATGTTGTTGTGTTATAGTTATAACAACTCGGAGGCTTTCCTATGGAAGAACAAGAATTAAAAGAACAATGTGAAAATTGCGCTGAAGCAATCGAAAATAAGCCCGCTGATGTCGATGAAGGTCAAGTGGCCGAAAAATCTTATCAAGAAGTCATTGAAGAGGCTCGCACTGGTATATACCAAGACTATAGTAAATCAAGAAAAATAAGCAACATCTTGATGTTCGGACTTGTCGCTGTTATTGCCGGCATCATGTTTATGATTGTTTCTGAAAACCAAGTTTTACAAATCATTGGCTACGTCTTAGTGGCACTATTATTTATTGGTTTAATCATTTACTACGTGCTTAACCGCAAGAAATTTCCAGACAAAACAAAAAAATATGTTGAATTAGTAGCCGACAAACTCAATGGCAGAATGTTCGAAGATAAACATTTCTCTGACATGGTTTTTGAACGCGAAAAGAAATTAGAAGTGGTGGATTTAGTGGGCGATGGTATTTATGCCGAAGCCGTTAACATTAATTCCCGTAATGTAGTACGTGGTGTCTATAAAGGTCATCATTTCGCTTATGGCGAAGCTGCTTTGCTAAGAACCATGAACCGTAAAAAACCTTTACCACCTTTATTTGTTGGCCATTATGTCAGTATGCCAAACGATCTTCAATTTGATGGTCGTTATATTGTGGTTCTAAAAAGTTTTCAAGAACCAAATGACTTACCAAATGCAGTTGGCGATTTGGTTGTTTTAGAAGAAAAAGAAAATTTCATTATTTATGGCCCAGAAGGCGGTGAATATCAAAAAGTGCTCGGTGATAAATTCTTAAAAAGAATAAAGAAACTCAATGTCACCAACCACTTATTGAATGTTAATATCGCAATTTGGGGTGGTCGTTTTGCCGCTTATTTAAGTTATGATGATGCGGTCATGTCGGTACCATTTGATAAACCACTAAACGCTGAAGCTTTTGAGGATGCATGTGGTAATCTCAAAATAATCTTACAAGCTTTTGCAGGAGAGTAAAAATGCCACAAGTTGGGCGCTGGTATAGTATACGTTGTTACAAGCATAACGGATTCCTGCATAGAGTGTGGGACCGCGGTTTGGTTTTGGAAAATAACTCTGACTATATTGTTATCGCTACCAAGAAAGCAAAGGTGGTTGAAGCTAATGGCCGTTCCTGGTTTACTAAAGAACCAGCGGTTACAATCTTCTCTAAAAAAGAATGGTGGAATGTAATTTGTATGCTTAAAAAAGATGGTGTCAGTTATTACTGCAACATCGCTTCTCCGAGCATTATTGATAAAGACGCAATTAAATATATTGATTATGATCTAGATGCTAAGCTATTTCATAACAATGAAATTAGGGTGCTTGACGAAAAAGAATATGCCCATCATAAAGACAACTACACTTATAGTGACGAATTAGATGTGGTTCTAAAATATCAAACAGAAACCATTGTTGAGAGAATGAAAAATCGCTCATTCCCTTTCCAAGATGATTTAATTGTTAACTACTTCAACCAATATCTCGCTATTACTAAGAAAGAGAACTGAATATGCGCATAGAATTTGTGACTAATCACACTAGTGAAACGATGAGTCTTGGTCATAAAATAGCCGCTAATGCACGGTCTGGGTCAGTGTTTTGTTTGACCGGCGATTTAGGCGCGGGAAAAACAACTTTAGTCCGTGGCATGGCTCAGGCATTAAACATTAAGACAGTTGTGCAATCACCAACATTCAACATCATGAAAATATATTTTGATGGAACGCGCCCATTAATTCATATCGATGCCTATCGCCTTGCAGATGTCGATACTGATATCGGTTTAGATGAATATATCGCTTATGAAAGTGGTTTAACAGTTATTGAGTGGCCTGAATATATTGCTCGTTTATTGCCAAAAGATTCAACAACGATTGAAATCACTAATCTAGGTGACGACACTCGTCAAATTATTATTACCTCTGTTGATCAACAATTGATAGAAAGCTTAAACAAATGATTACGATTTTATTAGATTCATCAAATACAAGTTTATCCGTTGGCATTGCTAAAGACGGAAAGCTTTTAGATTATATTTCCTATGAAGCATGGCAAAGACAATCTGAATATATGCTTCCGGAATTAGAAAAAATTCTTGTAAGAAACAATGTCAATAAAACAGACATTAGTGATGTCGTGGTGGCGATTGGACCTGGCTCTTATACGGGTGTAAGAATTGCAATTACAATCGCAAAAGTGATGGCGACTGCATTAAACATTCCGATTTATGGCGTTAGTTCATTAAGAGTGCAAAAAGATGATAATGAACCAACTATAAGTTTAATTAATGCTCGTGGAGGTCGCTCTTATTTTGGTGTATATCAAGGCAATGAAATTATTGTCGAAGACTGCATTAAAACTAATGAAGAAGTGCTTGCATATATTAACGAACATCCCACTTATAGTGTCAGTGGTGACACTCGTTACCTAGCCTTAGAAAGCGTTATGTTTAACACATTGCAGCAAATGCTTAATCTTAAAGACAGTTTAACTGAAGCTAACCCTTTGACGATTAAACCAGTTTACATGAAAGAGAATTATGCAAAACCTGTTTATTAATATCCGTAAAGCGGAAGATAAAGATTTATCTGCCATTAAGCAAATTGAACAACTTTGTTTTCATTCGGGCATTTGGAAAGAAGAAAATATTATTTATGAAATGAAAGAAAACCCAGTCGCTAATTTCTGGGTGATTGAAATTTCAATTGATAGTGAAGAAGGCTATCGCGTCGTTGGCTTTTCGGATTATTGGGAAACATTCGATAGTGCGACAATATGTCAAATTGCTATCCATCCTTACTTACATCACAAGCAATTAGGCAGTGCGTTAATGGATGAAATATATAACGACTGTTATGCAAAGAAAATAAGATTTATCACCCTTGAAGTCAGAGTCAGTAACACTCCCGCTATAAACTTTTATAAAAAACATGGTTTTGAAATCGAGACGGTGAAACCTCATTATTATGATAATGGAGAAGACGCCTATTATATGGTGTTAAAGGTAAAATAAATATGGCCACAATTTTAGCAATTGAATCTAGCTGCGATGAAACAAGTATTGCCATCACACGTGAAGGCAAGCTTTTAGCTAATGTCATAAATTCCCAAGTGGAATTCCATCAAAAATATGGCGGCGTGATGCCAGAAATCGCTTCACGTTTACATTGTGAAAACATTTCTTTAGTGTTGAAAGAAGCACTGGAGAAAGCTGATGTTAAATTAGAAGAAATTGATGCTTTTGCCGTCACCAGAGGTCCAGGCTTAATTGGTGCCTTACATGTCGGATTGCAGTGCGCAAAAACTTTAGCCTTGCTTTATCAAAAGCCATTAATTCCAGTCCACCATTTAGCTGGTCACATTTATGCAAATGAATATAATGATGTTTTATCTTTCCCGCTTCTAGCGGTCGTAGTTTCAGGTGGCAATAGTGAACTCGTTATTATGAAAAGTCACCTTGATTTTGAAATAATTGGGGGCACAAGAGATGATGCCATCGGCGAATGCTATGATAAAGTAGCGCGCGTATTAGGCTTACCTTATCCTGGTGGTGTCCCAATTGATCGACTCGCCAAAGAAGGAAAGCCGACTTACCATTTACCGCGTCCATTAATTGGTCAAGATACATATGACATGTCATTTTCAGGATTAAAAACAAACGTCATTAATCTTGTCCACAATCTTGAACAAAGGGGCGAACAAATTAGAGTTGCTGATATGTGCCGCAGTTTTCAAGATGTTGCGGTCGGCGTAGTCGTCAGTCGCGCTGTTAAGGCCATCAAACAATATAAAGTTAAACAAGTTGTACTTGCCGGAGGAGTTTCGGCAAACTCTTATTTAAGAGAACAAATGAAAATTGAATGTCAAAAATTAGGTGCGAACATTATCATTCCACCAATGTGGTGTTGCACAGATAACGCGGCGATGATCGCCAAAGTCGCCGAACACCTTTATGAAAGAAAAGTTTTTGCCAATATGGATTTAGGAGTCGATAGCAACTGGAGCATTGAAAATTGGAATGATTTTCAAAATTCGAGTGATTTATAAAAGTAAGTCTTTATAATATTTGAGAGGGAACATATTTATGGAAACAACAAAAATTACCAATTTTGATCTCTATGACATCGTCCTTAATGGCGACCAAGAAGAGATTAATGCATTAGATACATTAGAACTTGAAGGTTGGGTAAAAACTAATCGCGACAATGGTTCAATCGGTTTCGTCGATTTTACTGACGGCACCTATTTTAAGAGTGTGCAACTTGTCTACACATTGGAAAGCAAAAACTATAATGTTTTATCCGCATTAAAAACCGGCGCCGCTATTAAAATACTCGGCAAATTAGTCTTAACTCCAGAAAACAAGCAACCTTTTGAAATTCATGTGCTTGATTGCACGCTTGAAGGTGATGTCGAAGATGATTATCCATTACAAAAGAAACGCCATTCATTTGAGTTTCTTAGAGATATCGCTCACATTAGACCTAGAACCAATACTTTCCAAGCAGTTTACCGCGTAAGAAGCGTGCTTTCTTTTGCTGTTCATGATTTTTTCCAAAACAACGGCTTTATTTATGTTCATACTCCGCTTATCACTACTAATGATGGCGAAGGTGCTGGTAATGTCTTTGATGTTGTTACCCATGACACAAAAGATCCAAACTCCTTCTATGGCCGAAAAGTTAATTTAACTGTCACTGGTCAACTTCATGTTGAACCTTTCGCTCTTGCCTTTAGAAATGTATATACATTTGGTCCAGCCTTCCGCGCTGAACATTCTAATACTGTTCGCCACGCTTCTGAATTTTGGATGATTGAACCAGAAATGGCATTTGCCGATTTAAATGACAATATGCAAGTGATAGAAGATTGTGTAAAGTTTTGCATCAATTACATCCTGGCTGCATGTCCAGAAGAAATGAAATTTTTTAACACGATGATTGATAACACTTTAATCGAAAGATTGGAACATGTCGCCAATAGTGAATTCAAAAAAATTAGTTATACTGAAGGAATAGAAATCTTACAAGAAGCCGTTAAAAATGGTGTTAAATTTGATAATCCAAAAATTGATTGGGGTATGGATTTGCAAAGCGAACACGAACGCTATTTGACCGAACAAGTCGTTAAAGGTCCACTTTTCCTCACGAACTATCCAAAAGAAATCAAAGCTTTTTATATGAGAGAAAATGAGGATGGTAAAACTGTGGCGGCTTGTGACTTATTAGTGCCAGCGGTCGGGGAACTCGTTGGTGGTTCTCAAAGAGAAGAACGCTACGATGTCTTACTAAAGAAAATGCAAAAAATTGGCAACGACAAAGAACTAGATTGGTACTTAGATACGAGAAGATATGGTGGTTGTAAACACGCTGGCTTTGGTATCGGTTTCGATCGTTTATTGATGTATGTTACTGGTATGCAAAATATTCGTGATGTGCAACCTTATCCAAGAACATCTGGTAATATTAAATATTAGGAGAGCAAAATGATTGAAGAAGTTAAAAAAGTCGAAAAAAGCAATCGTAAAAATCGAGTTAAAAACCGCATGCTTATCTTTTTAATCGTGTGTGATTTAGCATTACTTGGCTGGTTAACTTATGAAATCATTCGTATTGTGACCACTCTGATGGCGCAATAAAAAGCAAATTATTTGTTTCCTTAGCAATACTTATCTATTTTAGATAGCAACTATTAAAGGTTTCTATAATAATCCCTTATAGAAGCCTTTTTTTCGAGTGGATCAATATCCCTCACATTCTAATAACTCATTGAGTAATAAAGTGGTGGATGGCAAAAACATTAATCAAAATATATTTTTTGATCTTCTCTTTGGGAGTATTTGTTCGGTTGATGTTACTGAGATTTATCGTGATTTTAGGATAATTATTTTGATTGATATTATGGTTGCACCGGAGGAAGTGCGGATAAATCAAAATTATCTAAAGATTTTTCAAATAGTTTTTTGGATAATTTATTGGCTCTAATAGTTCTTGCTAAATAGGCTTGAGATACTACTAAATACCAAAGTCCACCAGTGAAAGAAAATACCACAAAAACATATGAATAAATGGCTTCCATTTCAAAATGTGGACGGGTGGCAACTTGTGGCCAGTCAGCGATTACTTTGAAACCGAAAATATAGGTATACATATTCTCATTATGCCAATCCAAAGTATAGATCAAAGTTCCAAAACCATCGGTTAGATTAAATGGATTGTATGCCCAATCGTCTTTGATAATGTTACGAGCAAATAACGCACCAACACCAATAATTGCTAGAAGTAGTGGTAACCAAGCTTGTTTTAAGAAGTAACGGATATTTTTCTTTCTGGCATATCTTCTAAGTTGTGCTGGAGTTTTAATCAATCTAGCGATGACGACATCAGCAATTAAAGTGTCGCATTTTTTACCTTGATATTTCATTGTTTTAATTACTAGCGAACCCAATATACCGATTAAGACAAAAAGCAAAATAACAGCAATACAAATACCGATCAAGATTCTTTTGTCATTTTCAGTTAAACGGATTAGCAAGGGATAGTACATATTTTTCTCCATTAATCAAAGTCGATATCAACGCCGATAGTATGGTCATCGTCATCGACCACACTGCCATATAAACGAGAAGTTTTTGGTTTATATGTTTCCATAATCTCATCGTCTATTATTGGTTCGGGTTGGGTTGGTGCGGGTTTTATCTCCGCAGGTTCGGTCGGAGTCACGTTATTTTTTTTTTACATCTAGGGCATCTAGATTCATTTGAGGAGTAGATTGATTGGGAGCACCAAGCAATCTCTCGTTTTTGGCTGCTTGCAATGCTTTTAATTGTTTATCTTCTGGTAAATCAGGGAAAAACTTTTGACCCGTGAAGAAGAAAAGTATTGATTTGAGCAATTGAAAAACAAAAGCAATTAAACCAAACGCAGCAAAAATTGCTAAGACTACCAAGAAAAATGGAAAGCCAATAACATACAAGATGCCTTTGCCAAAGTTTTTCAATAATTCGACCATACTATAATTTTAAGTATTATGTTTATTTAAGCAAATATTTATTTAAGAAACTTATCAAACCGATAGAAAATGAGAAAAGTCCGAATAATACAAAACCAAATGGTGGTACAATCATACCATACAAAAATACAAAAACGAAGAAGGAAACAATGGTCGTGGTTACTAACAAACCATAAACCATCGGTTTTTTGCTAGAAAAAAGATCCATTAATAAGAATGAAGCAAAATAAAATGAGATGGCTATAAAAACAAAGGTATAGTCGCTTCTAAACAAAGCAAAAACAATAGCCAAGATTAAAGAAAACAATAGCCCACTTATATAAGGAATAACCGAAGCGACTTGTTGTTCGGTTTTTATCCCGATTTTTCCAATTTCGTTAAGTAAGACCAAAGTAGTCAATATCGTCTGGGTGAAAGAAATAAAGAAAATAAATAAATGTGTAACTGCACCCCGGTAAACAAACGTTTCGAGCTTTAAGAAAGTGAGAATCGATAAGACGAAGTCTGTTCCACTGATGACATTTATTAAAGGAATAAATAAGTACGTCAGTCCTGTTTGAATTGCGGTCGATACTAAAATCATCCAAAAAGGATTAATTTTATATTCAAGCATCACACCGATAAAAAAACCGGTGATTACTGCTGGAACAATATAAAATATCGTATCCACTACATTAAAAATCAAACAAAGGCCAATGGTAGCTATTGCGTAGATGATGTAATATTTTTTTTGACAGAAATATGTAACTACAGTGCTAACCAATGGAAGGATAATAATTAAAATTAAAATCGAAATTGGCAAAAAAGTAGCGAAAATAATAAACACCAAATTAATGGCCGCCATAATGGCCATATAAGTCATGTGATGGACGATAGTCGTTTTTTTAGTAAACACAGCCATACAATATTTTACATTTTTTTGGAGCAATAGGCATAACTACTTCTATTTATATAATGTGCGCACTAAAAATTTTTTTCCTACCTTTGTCATGCTTTTCACTTTATTAGCTTGTCGATCTCCACAAACTTCTTTTTCCAATTCACATTATTCAAATGAAATCGATGTTGCTTCCAATTATCAAATAGCGTGGCAAGATTTACTAAAACAAGAGGAGGAAAACTATTTAGTTTTTGTCTATTCGGAGTGGTGCAATAACTGTCATGATATTTGGGATGACGTCATTTCTTTTGTTAATCAAAAGGCGATTACTTTATATTTTGTTGATATTAACCGTTCAATCAACAATATCCCGATAAGCGCAGATATTGAATCTACTTATGGGGCGAAAGAAGTTGGTGAAATCTCAATTATGGGAACACCGACCATTCTTGAGATTTTTAATGGCGTTTTATTCGCCAATGTTGGAGGTAAACAGGCGTGCTTAAATTTACTTAGTGAAAAGCGGCTAAATATTGGTTTGTAATTGGACTTTGATTGGCTATTTTGATAATATATTGTCAACAATATATGAATTATCAAAATGAATTAAATGAAAATCAATTCCTAGCGGTCAGCACTGCTTCACAACACGTTCGCGTCATTGCTGGTGCTGGCAGTGGCAAAACTCGTGTTTTAACATACCGTATTGCTTATTTAATTGGCGAAAGACAAGTATTGCCATCAAAAATATTGGCAATTACCTTTACAAATAAAGTAGCCGGAGAAATGAAAAGTCGGATTTTAAAAATGATTCCTGAAGCACAAAAAGAGTTAACTATCCGTACTTTTCATAGTTTTGCCGCGAATTTCCTAAGAAGGGAAATTTCGGTATTAGGTTTTCCATCCACTTTTACGATTCTAGATGAAGAAGATCAAACCAAGTTAATCAAAGATATTGCTGTTAGTTTGGGTTTCAAAAGAGGCGATAAAATCGTCAGCAGCGCCCTTTCTTATATCGGTATTAAAAAGCAACTAGGGTTATATCCCGACGAGATAAAAATTGTTAAGCCTGCTTTCGAAGATGAAAAAACATGTTTAGAAATATATCAAATATACGAAGAAGAAAAATATAAAAACTTCTGTTTAGATTTTGATGATTTGCTTTTACAAACGAACAATATTTTAGAAAATTATCCCGATATTCGAAAGAAATGGCAAAACCGCATCGATCATATCTTAATTGATGAGTTCCAAGACACTAATGATATCGAATATAAAATGATTAATTTTTTAAAAACACCAGCGACTAATTTATATGTAGTCGGCGACCCTGACCAAACTATTTATACGTGGAGAGGGGCTAACCAGAACATCATCCTAGAACTAGAAAAACGTTATCCAGAAGTGGAAACAATTGTGTTAGATCGCAACTATCGCAGTAGCCAAGCAATCTTAACCGCGGCCAATAAACTTATCGCACATAACAAATTAAGAGTGGCGAAAAATTTATATACCAAACAACAAGGAGGAGAAGTAGTTAATGTCCATTCATCTCCTTCTGGAAGGTTAGAAGCTGACTATGTTGCTAGGGAAATTGCCAAACTTAAGACGTACGGTACTTATTCGTATAACGATATTGCCATTTTATATCGCTCAAACTATTTGACGATGGATTTTGAAGCTGCTTTAACACGATATCAAATACCATATAAAATTTTTGGCGGTTTAAAGTTTTACCAAAGACGTGAAATTAAAGATATACTCGCTTATTTCCATTTAATAGTTAATACCAAAGATAATGTATCTTTTACGCGCATTATGAATGTCCCTAGACGTGGTTTAGGTGAGACGTCCGAACTTCTACTCAAACAAGAAGCAGATGCGAACAATCAATCGCTTTATGAATATGTGCGCGATGTAAATTCTAAAGATTCTGCTTTGCCAAACCGCGTTCTCAACGGCTTAAAAACTATGGTAACCAATATCGAAATTGCCAGAAACGAAATCGCTAAAAACGAAGAAGTATTTTCTAAAATTTTAGAAGATATGATTTGGTCACTCGGCTATCAAGAATTTATATTGAAAGAAGAAGATGGTGAAGATCGTCTCGACAATATTAAAGCTCTATTTGAAGATATTCGTCACTTCCTAAGTAGTAATCCAGAATCTACATTTGATGAATATTTACACAATGTTTCATTATTGTCCGCTCAAGATGAACTGATTGATGGCGATTACGTTACCTTAATGACTGTCCATACCGCTAAAGGTTTAGAATACCCTGTTGTCTTTGTTGTAAGATTTAATCAAGGCATTTTCCCTAATATGCGCGCACTTAATGAAGGTGGTTTTTTAGCCCTAGAAGAAGAACGACGCCTAGCATATGTAGCAATGACAAGAGCTAAAAATAAGTTATTTTTAACGCTGGCTGCTGATTACTCTTATGTTTTACAAGGTAATTTAGCTCCTTCCCAATTTTTAAAAGAATCAGGACACGAAGTTTTAGTAACAAGAGATAATATATTTAAAAGCGGTCCTAGAGAAGTTGCTCCTAGACCAACTTTCTTTCATGACGGCGACCATCTTTCTTTTGAAGATGATGTTCCAAAGTCACCTAGAAAAAGTGTTATTGAAGAAGTACATAACGATATTAAAGTTTGGCATATTGGCGATATCGTCATCCATAAAACATTAGGACGGGGGATTGTCACTGCCCTAGAAGGTGATGATATAATTACAGTTAATTTCGATGAACATGGCGAAAAATCAATTTTAGGTACGCATCCAAGTGTTTCCAAAGGAGGTCATGTCGCATGAACGTCAAAGCGCGAATTGACGAACTAAGAGTTTTGCTTGAAAAGTATAATTATGAATACTATGTTTTAGACAACCCTTCGGTAGATGATGCTGAATATGATCGCTTAATGCAAGAATTAATCATGCTCGAAAAACAAAATCCCGAATATTTTTCCACACTCTCTCCTTCGCAAAGAGTTGGCGGTTTAGTGCAAGATAAATTTAAAGAAATTAAACATAAACGCACAATGTTGTCCTTAGCTAATGCATTTAATGAGGACGATTTAAGAGATTTTGATAAAAAAATACGCGAAATAACTAACTTAAATGAAGTTACCTACATGGCGGAAATGAAAATTGATGGTCTTGGGATGTCGTTAGTTTATCGCGGACATTTACTTTACGCTGCTACTAGAGGCGACGGTGTCGTTGGTGAAGATGTGACCGCGAATGTTATTACCATTAAATCTGTTCCTTCTCATCTTAAAATTAATGAAGATTTAGAAGTGCGCGGCGAAGTATTTATGCCAAAAAAATCTTTGGCTCGCTTAAACGCCATTAAAGAAAAAGCAGGCGAACCTTTGTTTGCTAATGCTAGAAATGCCGCTGCTGGTAGTATTCGTCAACTTGATAGTGCGATAGCAGCAACCCGTGGTTTAGATGCCTATTGGTACTACTTTGTAAATTGCTCTGATTTTGGTATTCGTTATCATTCAGAAGCTTTAAAGATGCTTGATGAATTAGGTTTTAAGACTAATCCAGAAAGAAGATTGTGTAAGGGTATAGAAGCAGTGCTTGAATATATTAAAGAATATAGCGATAAACGCCACACCCTTCCATATGATATCGATGGCATTGTCATCAAAATTGATGATATGACTTTATATGATAAGCTCGGTTATACTGCTAAAACACCACGATGGGCAATCGCCTATAAATTTCCTCCTGAAGAAGTAATCACTAAACTCGAAGATATTATTTTTACGGTTGGTAGAACTGGAAAAATTACCCCAAACGCCGTCCTTGAGCCAGTAAGAGTGGCGGGAAGTGTTGTCCAAAGAGCGACATTGCACAATGAAGATTTTATCGCGGAAAAAGGCTTGATGATTGGCGATTACGTTTCCATCCGTAAAGCTGGAGATGTCATTCCTGAAGTAGTAAAACCAATCATTGAAAAAAGGACTGGTTTGGAGAAACCGTTTTTGATGATTAACAATTGTCCAGTTTGTAATGCTCCTTTAGTTAAAAAGGACGCGATGCATTTTTGCAACAATCCATTTTGCGAAGCGCGACAAATCGAAAGTATCATCCACTTTGCTTCTCGGGATGCGATGGATATAGAAGGTTTGGGCGAAAGAGTAGCAGAACAATTTTTTAATCAAGGATTTTTTAAAAACATTGTCGAAATATATGACCTAAAAGACCATCGTCAAGACATTATTGCTCTTGATGGCTGGCAACAAAAATCAATTGATAATTTAATTAACGCGATTGAAAAGAGCAAAGGCAACTCCTTAGAAAGAGTGCTATTTGGTTTAGGAATAAAAGAAGTCGGTGAAAAAATGGCCAAAACCTTAGCGCGAAAGTTTTTAACTATTGATAACTTAATGGTTTTGACTCATGAACAACTTATGGAAATTCCTGATGTTGGACCAGTGGTTGCAAGTTCAATTGTTAATTTCTTTGCCGATACCCGCAACTGTCAAATTGTTGAAGGTTTAAAAGCTAGAGGTGTCAACTTCACTTATTTAGGTTCGACAGTTAGTGCCGCTAACTCGTATTTTTCTGGAAAAACAATTGTGCTTACGGGCACGTTAAGTAAATATGGCCGTAAAGAAGCGACAGAAATTTTAGAAAATTTAGGGGCAAAAGTCACTGGTTCAGTTAGCAAAGCTACTGATGTAGTGGTGGCTGGCTTAGAAGCAGGCAGTAAATTAGATAAGGCCCGTGAACTAGGCATTACTATTTTAGATGAAGAACAATTCTTAGACTTATTACCATGAAGAAGATAAGTAAGAAAACCTTATTAGACACTGCCACTCACCTCATGTTCGAAATTAACGAGGAACAACTAAACATCCTCGTCCAAGAATATGAGGATATTTTTCATGCGTTTGAAGAAATCAAAAATTTGCCAGAAGTCGATCAGTTGAAGCCGATGTTTTTTCCTTATTCTTTGTTTGGCGAACTAAGAGAAGATATTCCTGAACAAACATTGACTCAAGAAGAAATATTAAATAACGCTCCAAAAAAGAAAGGTGGGCAAATTGTTTTGCCAAAGGTGGTCAAATGAAAGACTATTTATCACTTTCAATTTTTGAGCTCCACGAGGCTTTGATTAAAAAAGAAGTCAATCCTTTAGATTTAGTAACTTTAGCTTTAGCAAAAATCAAATCCGATGATAATAACGCTGTTGAATATATTTGTGAAAAAGAAGCGCTTTTAATGGCTAAAAAATTAGAGCAAGAGGAGCCAGAAATAAATAACATTTTTTGGGGCATTCCCTACGCTATTAAGGATAATTTTTCTACCAAAGATATTTTAACTACTGCTTCCTCGCGTTTGCTCGCTGACTATGTCCCAGTTTTTTCTTCCGAGGTATATGAAAGACTCAATAAAGCCAAAGCAATCTTAATCGCTAAAGCCACACTGGATGAACTAGCGATGGGTGGAACAGGATCAAGTGGTCACAAGGGACAAACTTTTAATCCGTGGGATAAATCGCATACGCGAATGATTGGCGGCTCTTCCTGCGGCTCTGCTTCTTTGGTTGCTGGTGGTCTAGTGCCTTTTTCAATAGGTTCGGATACTGGCGATAGTGTCCGTAAGCCTGCTTCTTATGGTGGGCTTGTTGGTTTTAAGCCAACTTGGGGATTAATATCTCGTTATGGATTGTTTCCTTTTGCTACTTCTTTAGATACAGTCGCTTATTTTACTCGTAATGTGACGGATAGCGCTTATTTGCTCAATCTGTTAGCCGGACATGACCCCAAAGACATGACTAGTGCTAAACGACAAGCCATCAACTATGTTGACAAACTGCACAACAAGCAATCCTATGTTTTAACAGTTATTGATGAAATCGTAGAAACAATTAGTGACCATTATATTAAAAATACATTCATTAATCACTTGCACTTATTAGAACAACAAGGTTTTGTTGTTAAGCACGTTTCGATTGATCAAAAACTACTAAAAGCTATTAATCCCACCTACTACATCATCTCAAGTGCGGAAGCAACAAGTAATAACGCCAATCTCGATGGTATTAAATTTGGGATGTATCAAGAAGGTAAAACTTATGAAGAGATGCTTTTTAAAGTACGTTCATTGGGCTTTTCAGATCGCATTAAGCGGAGATTCGTTATCGGTGGCCTAGCATTACTAGAAGAAAACCAACAAGAAATTTATCTTAGAGCGGCGCGTAGCCGTCATTTAATCGTTAATGCTTTTAAACGTGTGTTAAATGAATGCGACGCGATTATTTTACCCGCCTCCCCAACGGTCGCTAAACCATTTAACGAAAAAATTCCCACCAAGTCATTTGATAAATCATCCAGCATTGCGGAAAATTATTTATCCTTTGGTAACTTAGGAGGATTTCCTTCCATTACTATACCCTTAGGTTTTAAAGATAATTTACCTTTTGGTGTCAATATTACCGGAGACATATTTACTGATGAAAAGGTGTTAGGTATCGCTAAAGCCGTTGAGGATATGACCGGCTTAAAAGATTTAATCGCGGGGGAAACTAGATGAAATATCAGGCGATAGTTGGCTTAGAAATTCATATGCAACTAGATACAAAAAGTAAGTTATTTTCTAGTGCTCCTGTTAGTTATGGATCTCCCGCTAACACACTAATAGCACCTTTAGATATGGCTTTTCCCGGTGCTTTACCGACAGTCAATAAAAGTGCCGTTATTTCAGCCATCAAACTTGCTCATGCTTTAAATATGCACATCAGTGAGACGATTACTTTCGACCGTAAAAACTATTTTTATAGCGATTTAGCCAAGGGTTATCAACTCATGCAGCATTTTAATCCACTTGGTAGAAATGGTAAAGTAACCATATCCACTAGTGCAGGAAATAAAGTCATTCATATAACGCAATTGCACCTTGAAGAAGATACCGCTAAACAAATCCATACCAAGAACGAAACATATTTAGATTTCAATCGTTCAGGCATCGGCCTAATTGAAATAGTAAGCGCCCCCGACTTAAATAGTGGAGAAGAAGCTGAACAGTTTGCTAGGTTTATTAGAAAATTAGCCTTAAAACTTAAAATATCGACTGGCAAAATGCAAGAAGGTGCAATGCGAGTTGATGTTAATGTTTCTTTGCAAAAAGCAGGCAGTTTGGATAAAGGTGTTGTTGTCGAAATCAAAAATCTCAATAGTTTTAAAAATATTCATAAAGCGGTTGATGCTGAAGTTCTTCGCCAAATAAACTTATTAGAAAAAGGTGTAACTTTATATCCAGAAACTAGAAGATATGACGAAAAACAAGAAGTGACTATTTTTATGCGCAACAAACAACAAAAAGAAGACTATCATTATTTCCCTGACACCAACATCGCTCCAATAAAGATAACCCAAGACTTGCTTGATGAATGTTTGAGCGAAGAAAAAACAAAAGATGAAACTCTTGACAAATACCCATTAACAAGTAGTCAAAAAACCACTCTCTTAAGCCATCCATACTTGCAAACACTATTTGTCAAACTATTGAATAACGGCGTTTCTGGTGCGGTTGCTGCTAATTTCTTAACTAGTAAAACACAAGCCGTCATTAAAAAAGATGGTGTGAACAATTTAAAAAAAATTGAAGCAGACACCATTGCATTATTGACGCTTTATCAACAACAAAAAATTTCTTCGAAACAACTATCTGCTTTTTATGAACAATTGTTAGATAATAAATTGCTCAAGGACATATATAATAGTGATGACGATTCGCTAATTCAATCCGAAAAAGAATTAATGGCGATTATTGATAGCGTGTTAATGGAATGTACCGAAGCGATTAAGGATTATCGTCTTGGCAAAGACAAATCATTGAATTACATTTTGGGTCAAATATATAAAAAGTCAAATAATAAGGCTGACCCCAAAACAACAAAACAACTTCTACTTAAAAAATTGGAGGAATAATTTTATGGCAATTTTAGTAACTGGTGGAACAGGTTATATTGGTTCTCATACCGTTGTCGATTTATTAGATAATGGTTATGACGTCATTATCGTTGATAATTTTTCAAACTCAAAACCAGAAGTTTTAAATCGCATTTATACAATTACTAATCGTCGTCCAAAGTTTTATCGCGCTGATGTGAGCGATTATGAAGCAATGGCGGAAATATTCGAAAAAGAATATATCGAAGCAGTGATTCATTTTGCAGGTTTAAAAAGTGTCGCGGAATCGGTTGAAAAACCAGAGCTATATTTCGACAACAACGTCGGTAGCAGCAAAGTATTATTAAAACTCATGGAAATTCATCGCGTTTCAAATCTAGTTTTTTCTAGTAGTGCGACAGTTTACGGCGTCCCACAACATGTGCCTTTAAAGGAAGATGATCAAGTCGGTGGTTGTACTAACCCTTATGGCCAAACAAAATTAGATATTGAGTATTTGCTCAAAGATTTTGCCAAAGCTCATCCAGAAGCTAATATCGCTATTTTAAGATATTTTAACCCAATCGGTGCTCATCAAAGTGGTCTTATCGGCGAAGATCCTAATGGTATTCCCAATAATCTCATGCCTTATATTACCCAAGTGGCGATTGGCAAAAGACCACACCTCAATGTTTATGGAAGTGATTATAAGACAATCGATGGTACTGGTGTAAGAGATTACATTCACGTTGTTGATCTCGCGCGTGGCCACCTGTGTGCTTTAAAGAAGTTAGAAGAAAAACCAGGCTTAGTCATTTATAATCTTGGCACCGGTAAAGGCACTAGTGTGTTGCAACTCGTTCACGCTTTTGAACAAGCGAACAATATTAAAATTCCTTATGTCATTTGTGAAAGGCGTCCAGGTGATATTGATGAAAACTATGCCGAAGTAAGCAAGGCTTATGAACAATTGGGTTTTAAGACGAAATACGATATTGTCGATGCTTGCCGCGATTCTTGGAGATGGCAGTCCAATAACCCAAATGGTTATGATCAATACTAAAGTGAGATAAAATTTATCTCTCTTTTATACGCGCTTGTAGCTCAGCTGGACAGAGCGCTTCCCTCCTAAGGAAGAAGTCGGACGTTCGAATCGTCTCAAGCGCGCCAATTTTTATTAAAGCAAACAAAAAAGATATTGTTTACTAGTGTAATTATTGTATAATTGATTTCGCTGTTGGGTCCGTAGCTCACCTGGGAGAGCGCCTCCATGGCATGGAGGAGGTAGCGAGTTCGATCCTCGTCGGATCCACCATAATAGCAAAAATAAGCGAAAGCTAAGAATAGATGAGAACCACTATTGGTTCTCTTCTTTTTTCTCTAGTCGTTCAAGCAAAATATCTAAGCCAATAAATAGACTGCCAACAAAAGGAATAAACGCATATAGAACGAACATCGATGATTCAAAATAATTAGTGAATAAAAACAGTAGTGTAGATAGAAACAATAGCCCACCTAAGATAAATTCAATGACTAAAAATCTCTTTGCTTCACAAACACTGAACCAAAGTAAAAAGATCATGGTAAGAGTTGCAATATATAAACACGCTAACGCAAACACAGCTGAAAACTTTTGAAATCCATCATAGTGAACATTTTGTAAAAAGCTTGTTAACGAAGAACCAGCAATAGTTAAACCCGGATTAACCACATAAGTTTGACCCCAAATTGGCCAAGCGGGATTAATCACGACGATGGCAAAAACACAAAACAATAAAGGAAACACTTTTAAAAATCTTTTCATATGCTGGCACCTCTTCTTTGATTATATTTTACCCCATGACGAAATGAAACACGGATTGATAAAATTTTCTTACATATTTTACAAAAAATAAATACAAAAAAGCACAATTTTCGCCCAAATTCTTTTATTTGAAAAATACTTTTCGAAATAAAAAATGTTTACAAATTGCACCTTTTGACTCATAAAATATGCAATTAAATAAAAATTTAATTAATTATCCGCTAATTCTTGACATTTGATATAAAGTAGCGTTTAATCATAAATAAAATTAAATCTTTTAGAAAGGAAATGTTTATGAAAGTTAAAAGATTATCCCAAGTTGCCGCCCTCGCAGCTGTTGGTGTAATTGCCGCCGCTTGTACTCCAGCGTTACCAAGCCGCACTCCTCACAAGGATGAAGCAATTTATACCGCTAAGATTGATGGCGTGACTCAAACCAACTTAACATGGGCGCAATCTTATGATGCGGTCATCGCAAAAACCAAGGTTACCTCAGGATCAGAGAGAAACGAATATTTACATCAAGCAGAAGATATCTTGATGAGTACTGGTGCAATTACACCAATCTACTATTACACCGATATCTACATGAAGGCCACAGATTTAGATGGCTTCTATTCCTCTCCTCTTGGCTACAAGTTCTTCCAAAGAGCAAAAGTTGGTGCTTCCACAGAATTCACAGTTTCTGTTGGTCCAAAAGCTGACACTCTCGACCCAGCGTTGAACTCTGCAGTTGATGGCGCGGTTGTTATCTCCCACGTATACGAAGGTTTATATCGTTGGCAACAACCAGAAGAAGGCATTATTGCTGCTCAATTAGAGCCAGGCCAAGCTGCTGGCTTCGAAAAGACCGTTTTAGCTAATGGTCACGTCAAATACTTATTCACACTCAAAGAAGACCTCAAATATTCTGATGGTTCTGCCCTTAAAGCATCTGACTTTGCCAATTCTTGGGCAAGAGCTGCTTCTGGCGCATTAGCCGCTGACTATGGTTATATGTTCGACGTTATCGTCGGTTACGAAGAAACCGCAGCTGGTGAAGACGAAGTTGTCCCATTAAGTGGTGTCGTCGCCAATGACGCTGCTGGTACACTTGAAGTCGAATTAATCAGTGACGTCCCATACTTCTTAGAATTAACTGCCTTCCCAACATACGCTCCAGTTAAATTAGACTTAATTGAAGGCGATGATTGGTGGACAACTCCTGCCAATTACATCGGTAATGGTCCAATGAAAGTTACTGCTATGGACAACACCGACGCTGGTCAGATCGTTTTTGAACCAAACGCTAATTATTGGGATGCTGAAAATGTCGTCGCTACAAAGATTACATTTAAGCTTACTGATGATGATGCTAACCAATTAGCCAACTTCGAAAGTGGCGCTTGGAAATTCATCGACTCCGTACCAAATGATGCCATCGAAAGTTTGAAAGCTCGTGAAGGCGTAGACTTCTTCATCTCTGGTCAATTAGGCACATATTACTTAGTCTTCAACGTCAATGATAAGACTTTAAATAGATTCATTGATAACGAAGCAGATTTAGCTAAATTCCGGAAAGCTCTCGGTTTACTCATTGACCGTAATTACATTGTTGAAGAAATCGGTCAAGCTGGCCAAGAACCTGCCAATACATTTGTTGGCAAAGGTATCATGGAAACTGATGACGATGGCAACATTACTGAATGGACAGAAAAATCTGGTCCAAATAGAGATGGCAAAGGCTACTTTAAAGTTGGTAAAGAAGATTACGAAGCCAACGTCGCCGAAGCTCTCGCAGCCATTAAAGCTTTAGGTTTCAAATTTGATGAAGCCAAAGGCAAATTCACTAACGTCCCAGCTATTAAGTACTTATACAACACCAGCTCTGGCCACAAAGCTATTGCTGAATACTTACAAGGTGCATTCGCTGCTTATGGTATTACCTTAAGACTCGAATCCCAAGAATGGGCAACCTTCCTCAACACACGTAAAGATGGTAATTATTCTATCGCTCGTAACGGTTGGTTAGCAGACTACAATGATGCATGTTCCTTCTTAGACATGTGGACTTCTGGTTCTGGCAACAACGACGCGCAATTAGGTAAATAAGATCCCATTTGCCAGTTTATTAGCAAGCCAGGTGGAGTTCATCTCCCCTGGTTTTGCTAATTTATATGACCTATAAAAAGGCATATAATTAAAGAATAAGGAGGTTTCAACCATGGATAAAAAGCTAATATTTTACATCCTAAAAAGACTACTTTTAGCCTTTGTTACTGTGGTCATAGTGATCACGGTTACTTTCTTCGCCATGCAGTTAATCCCAGGCGGCCCTTTCACTTCTGAAAAGGCTGTTAGCCCGGAAACTTTAGAACGACTACAAGCCAAGTATGGTTTGGATCAGCCAATCATTGTTCAATACTTCCGCTACTTGCAAAGTGCTTTGGTGTTTGACTTTGGTTATTCGATTAAATCACGCGGTGCTAGAAAAGTTATTGACTTAATTATTGCTGGCTTCCGATTTAGTTCTGCCACAGGTTTAATTGCTGCTTCAATCGCGATTGTCTTTGGTATTTTGTTAGGCTCTTTAGCCGCATACAAACATAACACCTGGGTTGATAAAACCATCATGGTGTTTTCGACTGCTAGCGTAGCAGTGCCTTCCTTCGTCATCTCAACTATCTTTTTATATTTGTTTTGTGTTGAGTGGAAAATCTTGCCAGCCAATGGTGACACATGGCAAGGATTTATCCTTCCAACCATCACATTATCCTTCTCCCCAATGGCTTATATTATACGATTAACTCGCTCGTCCACTCTTGATGTGCTCAATAGCGATTATATTCGCACGGCCAACGCAAAGGGCCTTAGCTTCTCAAGAGTTTTATATAAACACTCACTAAGAAATTCTTTAACTCCAGTCATCACTTATGCTGGTCCAATGATTGCGTTTATCATCACCGGTTCTTTAGTTGTTGAAAGGATTTTCGGTATTCCTGGTATCGGTAGAGATTATGTGAGTAGCATTACCAATCGTGATTATCCAATCATCATGGGTCTCACGATTTTCTTAACCTATTTAGTTATCATTATGGTGCTCATTAGTGACATCTTATACAAAGTGGTCAACCCTCGTGTTGAATTAGAATAAAAGGAAGGAAAAAAAGTATGAAAATTAAAAATCCATTTACCTTCCAGGTCGATTACGAAAAAGACAATATTTTCCGTAAAGCAAGCGAAAAAGAAAAACAAGAAGAAAGCTTTATGCGGCCTTCTACCACCTTTTTCGGTGATGCAATTAGAAGATTTAAACGTAATAAAATTGCCGTTATTTCTTTATTCTTTATTTTATTCATTTTAGCAGTCATCCTTATTGTTCCAGAAATATATCCATATTCTTATGACCAACAACTCGGCATTGTTCCAGGAAGACCAGTCGATGCCTCCTTTGGTTATTTACCGCCTTTTCAATATTCTGTTACTGAACAAGCGCGCATTGCCGCTGGAGAATTTATCTGGCCACATATTTTTGGTACTGACAACTTAGGTAGAGACTATTTTATCCGTGTTATCATGGGTGCAAGAGTATCCTTATTAGTCGGATTTTTTGCCGCTTTAATCGTTTTGATTATCGGCTCTATTTATGGCTCAATCTCCGCTTTTGCGGGTGGCAAAGTCGATATGGTCATGATGCGTATTGTTGACGTTATTTATTCTCTACCAGACATGATTATTATCATTTTATTATCTGTCGTCTTAGGTAAGCTCTTTGATTTTGAAGGGACAATTTTTGCAGAAATCGGTGCTTCCCTTATTTCCATCTTTATTGTTTATGGCTTACTTTATTGGGTAGGCATGGCTCGTTTAGTAAGAGGCCAAGTTTTATCCATTAAACAAACGGAATACATTCTCGCTAGCCGTTCTATCGGTTCTAGTCCTGCTTATGTCATTCGTAAGCACATTCTTCCAAACTGTCTTTCGGTTATCGTGGTCAGTGCAACTTTGCAAGTCCCAAGTGCCATTTTTACCGAATCATTCTTAAGCTTTATCGGTTTAGGCGTTAATGCTCCAATGCCTTCTCTTGGCTCTTTAGCCAGCGAGAACGTTACCCAAATTAGCTTCCGTGCTTATTTGTTGCTCATCCCAGCGCTATTCATTTGTTTAATTGTTTTAGCGCTCAACTTAATGGGCGATGGTTTGCGTGATGCGTTTGACCCTAAACAAAGATAAGGAGGTAATAATATGAACAAACAACCTTTACTCATCGTCGATGACTTACATACCTCCTTCAACGTTCCTTCTGGCGAAGTCAGAAGTGTGAATGGTGTGTCTTTTACCGTTAATCGTGACGAAGTCGTCGGTATTGTTGGTGAATCTGGTTCTGGTAAATCAGTCACCGCTTATTCCATCATGCAAATTTTAGAAAAACCAGGCCGAGTCATCGGTGGTTCAATTAAATTTGAAGAAAAGGAAATGCTTAATATACCGCATCGTCAGCTTCAAAAAATTAGAGGCCAAAGAGTGGCGATTATTTTCCAAGACTCAATGTCTTCTCTTAACCCGGTTTGGAGCATTGGTAACCAACTTAGAGAAGTTATTAAAGTGCACCAAAATGCTCCGGTTATCCAAGCGGAATATAACAAAGTTGTCGAAGCTAGAAATAAACTTAAAAACAAAGCAGGCGATCCAAAGATCTTAAAAGAAGAATTAAGGAAAGCCAAAAAGAATTATGACGATTTTATCGATAATCGTTGTTTAGAAATGCTTAGATTAGTCGGCATTAACGAACCAGAAAAACGCTTAAAACAATATCCGTTTGAATTTTCTGGTGGTATGTTGCAAAGAATCATGATTGCGATGGCATTAATTTGCGAACCTGATTTAATTATTGCTGACGAACCAACAACTGCTCTTGACGTCACTATTCAAGCGCAAATTCTTGAATTACTATTATCAATTCAAAAGAAAATGCACATGGGTATTATTATCATTACACATGACCTAGGTGTTGTCGCTCAAGTGTGCGATAGAGTCAACGTCATGTACGCAGGAAGAATCGTTGAAACAGGCACGGTCCGTGATATTTTCTATAATCCACAACACGAGTACACCAAAGGTTTACTTAATTCAATTCCAAAACTTAATGTTAAAGTTGACAAATTAGAACCAATCGCCGGTAACCCAGTAGACGTTTTCCGTTTGCCAAGTGGTTGCTCTTTTGCCCCGCGTTGCGCTAAATGTATGGCAGTGTGTTTGAAAAAATATCCTGAACATTATCCAGTTGACGAAAAAGGTGTGCATACTACGGCTTGCTTCCGTTACATTAAAGATTTATTAGATGAGAATAAAATTACTGACGAAGAATTCCAAGCATATTTAGCTTCTTGTCAGGAAGGCAATAAAGCTTTTAAGAAAATTTCTCGTTTAGATGTTTATGAAGCACTTGTCGAATATCAAAAAGCGAAAAAAGCTTATTTAGAAGTTAAAGATACTGATATTTCTAGTGAAGAAAAAGAAATATATAAATATCGCGCTACTGATCAAAAGCTTAATTACTATCGCGCAAAAAGAGATCTTGCCATTGCCAAAAAAAGTTATCGCGATGGTAAAAATGAAAAGTTTTCTATCGATAAAAATGACGTCCATAAAAAAGTTGCTCACCATAAAGTAGAAGTTGCTTCTTATGTCGCTAAAGGGATGACCAAAGACCAACTAGATGAGTATTTAGATAACCTTGTTATTTGTACTTCTCCAGTTAACTACGACATTACCAAAGAAGAAGTCAAGGCCCGCAAAAAAGCATTTTGGGATGGAGTTAAAAAACACCTCACCACAAAATATGATTCTTTACTTTCTAAAGTTGAAGCACTTAATCATCTCGATGAATTAAAACAATCATACGATCAAGGTGTCATCGATTTAAGATGGAAGAAATATATCAATCGTAAACTCGTGGCTATTAAAGCCTCTTTAACCAAAATTTACCTCAAGAAAAACGCAATTGGAAAGGGGGATAATGTATAGTTATGGCCTCGAAAGAATTTGAAAAACAACTACAAAAAGAATTTGCACGCGCACATCGCGAAATCAATATTAAAAAAGATATCGTCTTAGAAGTTAAACACTTAAAGATGTACTTCCCAATTAATACTGGCTTCTTTAAAGTTAAATATTTAAAAGCCGTTGACGATGTTTCTTTCAGCGTTAAACGCGGAGAAACCATTGGTTTGGTCGGTGAATCAGGGTGCGGCAAAACGACACTTGGAAGAACGATTTTACAACTGTATAAACCGACTGGTGGCAAAATCGTTTTCAATGGTCAAAGAGTTAATCCTCCAACTAAAGATGACATTAAAGAAGTGACCGCTAAACGCGACGAAGCTATAAGCTTTGTTGAAGAAGCAGAACTCGAACTTGCTACTTTACTCGAAAATGGTCAATCTGATCTTGAACTTGAAAAGAAAATTCAATTAGCCAAAGATAGAGTGGCTCGTTTAAATGGCACACTCACCAAGATGAAAGCTTCTAAAAAACACTATCGGTCTTTACTCATGGACTTTAGAAAGCATGCACAAATGGTGTTCCAAGATCCATATTCTTCTTTGGACCCAAGAATGACGGTCGAAGATATTATTGCCGAACCACTTGATGCTCATAAAGTGTGTAAAACCAAAGAAGAAAGACATATTCGTGTTGAAGAATTAATGAAAGCTGTTGGTCTTTCTAGCGAACACGCTACTAGATACGCACACGAATTCTCCGGTGGTCAACGTCAAAGAATTGGTATTGCTCGTGCTTTAGCCCTCAATCCCGAATTAATTGTGTGTGATGAACCAGTGTCCGCTCTTGATGTTTCAATTCAAGCGCAAGTTATTAATACGTTCAAAGAATTACAAAAGAAGTTACACCTAACTTATATCTTTGTTGCTCACAACTTGCTCGTTGTGAGACATATTTCTGATCGCATCGCCGTCATGTATTTAGGTCATATTGTTGAATTTACTGATAGTGAAACGTTATTTAATGACCCATTGCATCCTTATACTAAGTCACTATTATCAGCCATTCCAGTGCCAGATCCTGACCTAGCAAGGAGTAACAAACGAATCATTATGCAAGGCGATATTCCTTCACCGCTTAATGCTCCAAGTGGTTGTCCATTTAGAACCAGATGTCCATACGCGATGCCTAAATGCGCCTTAACTAGACCAGAACTCGTTGAAATTAAACTAGGCCATCAAGTCGCTTGTCACTTATACGAAAAAGAATAATACAATTAAACAGTCACAAGAATGACTGTTTTTTGTGCTTTACCGCAACAAAGTCATGGTTGTACATGTCCTAGATTTATCATGCTTTTTTACGATGAAACCATAAATAAATTAAGCAATAATTTAAGAATAAGCCAAGTTTTTACCGCAAGATTGTCCATGTGCATGCACGGGTGGTTGTCTATAATGACAACAAGGAGGTATGCCCATCATCGCGGCATAATATGATTTATGAAAAGAAAACTAATCGCGCTTTGTGGTGTGGTCTTAGCTTTTGCTTTAACTGCCTGTGGCACTACAACTAGTTCTAGTGTAGGCAAAGGTGGAAACAACACTAGTAGAAGCAGTGTTGTTGCTCCAAGCAGCAGCCGCGCCTCAAGTTCCAAAGCTAGTACTTCTCAAGTACACGTTCACTCATTTGTTGCCGGAGCAAAGACCGGCGCTTTCACTCCTGAAACATGTTCATGTGAATTAAAAGCCTATCGTTTCAATATTGGCGATGCTGCTGGTTGGAATGATGAAAATTCAAAAATGAATGGTAAAGAAGCACCAAATAATGCTTCTACATGGAGTCTTGCCGGTTTACCAGCTGGAAAATATAGAGTCGATATGAATGCTCAAATGACTTCATCTTCTCA
>JAAYCD010000072.1 GCA_012744375.1 Erysipelotrichaceae bacterium
CACAAAACAGTGCTTTTCATTAGCAACACAAACTCGTGCAAAGAGATTTCCACCAATCATAGATAACATATTAATATTGTCGACTTTGAACACCATTTCTAAATAATCAGAGTGAGACAATTCTCCGTAGACCTTTGAAGTTAAAGAATTTTCATTAAATGAATCGAGACTTTTTTTAGATCTCTGCAATTGTATTTTCACAAACTCTTCAATAATTGTATGGTTCTTGTTTAAATATTTGGCAATATCAGAATATTTTTTCATTCCTTTGATTGTTTTAATCAAACTTCCTAAGCCAGTTTCAAGATTGTTAGAAAGCATTTGTTCAACTTCGTCGTTGTAATAATCTTTAATAATTCCTATTTTATCTGGGGTGCTCAAATATATTTTATTGCGATTTAAATCACCTACATACAACGGGTGCGAATCCGAATAACTATTCAACAATGTTTTTGGTATTCCCACATGACTATTATGATGTCCCATATTATCCATTCCACCATTTCAAAACAGTAACATAAGAAATACCGGTTTCTTTGTGACATTGTTTTTTATTGCCGTTTGGATTTTTCCTTCTCCATTCTGCGATAAGATCCACTTTCCTTTTTCTTGCTCTAGTCTCTTTGTTTCTACAAATAATGCATCCTGTGTTTCTTCTCAACAAATCAAAAGCAATTGGTTCGAAAATATGGCCGCACTTCTTACAACGACATTTGATTTTTGCTGAAAGCTTTGTATACGGACCGATTATTTCGATGTCGTCATAATTCTTGTTAGATTTCTGTAATCTTCTCTTATATTCTTCAAAATCAACCCGTTGAGAATGTTCATAAGCATAAGAAACTATCTCATCCCAATAAGAACCATCAATCGTGTTAGGTATATCATTAATTCTTAAGATATTACCAACCAACTCTTTTAAAGATTTGTAATCTTTTTCATCAGAAAGATCATATGGATATGTCCAAATATCTTTTTTCTTAATTTTGTTACTATTTGTTTTACACACATCATAAATGATAAAAAGGCGATATCCTTTTTTAGCACACAACTCTTGCTTTTTTAAATCACTATCAATAATATCTTTGTGCCATTTCCAACTTCCAATTTCGACAGCAAATTTATAGGAGGGAACTAAAATGTCCAGTTCTCTTCCTATTAGTTTTTTATCTCTGTTTAATATTTCGGTTTGTTTTAAAGATTGTACTAATGCTTTATAAATGAATTGCTCCATAAAAGATGTAGATGTATGTGCACATTCTGGACATCCAGAGCCATTTAGAAGAGAAGATGGCAATGTTTCCCATTCACATCCACATTTTTTGCATTTGCATTTTACTCTTCGCTTTGATCCTGTGTATGGTGTAAGCAGTTCTATATTTTTAAAGTTACAATTTTTCGATTGAAGTTTGATTATAAACTCCTCGTTTGTCATTGGCATTGCCGCCGGATTTGTGGAACGACTTTTTTCAAGGTAAACAATATTCACCTTAGCAATTCTTTTTTTCGCACACTCATGACAGCCTGAACCTTGGAGAAGGCTGCTGGCTAAAGGAGACCAATAATGGTTACATATTTTGCACCTGCAATCTATTCGATGGGTTGCTCCTTCGTATTTAGATAACAGTTCAATGTCATTGAAATTTTTGTTTTTTTGTTTGAATCTTTTTAAAAACATTTCGTGAGTCGCTGTTGCATTTCCAGAACAACTTGGACAGTCGACGCCTTTACCAGTTAAATCGTAAGGCCTAGTTTCCCAAATATGGCCACAATCCTTGCACTGAAGTTTGATTGGAGTTGCCATATTGATATATTTTGTTAAGAAAATAAATTTATCGAAATGTGGATTATTGTTTTTTACTCTTTCAATAAATTCATCGTGAGTAATTGATTTATTTTGTTTTAAACAGCGAGGACATTTTTGCTTATCTTGAAGCAATTGCTTAGGAGTTGTTGACCATACGTTTCCACATAATTTACATTTGCATTTAATTTTAGAAACATAAGAAACATATTCATCAAGTACCTCGATATCATTGTAATTTGGGTACTCTTCAGAAAGTCTGTTTAAAAAATCTTGATGGGTAGTTTTTGATCCTTTTGGCATAGAATGATTTTATCAAATCTATAGTCCTAAAAAAATAAATAATGGCACCAATTGTATCAAATCACTGCATCATCCTTTTCGGATTACAGAGACTTATATCAAATCGATTTCTTCAAAAGGTGTGGGAATACGAGACTTGAAATGGCCGTTTAGTCGCGACCGCTTGCATGTGAGGAGTTTTCAGCTTTCCATAAACTGGCTTTTTTTGGCGAAAAAACACCATTTTTGGGTCATTTTTGAAGTTCAAGTCCTGTCGGCAATCTAAAAAATTACATCAAGGGTATAGCAATTGAGGGCTTTGATACATTCTCTTTATATCATCTATATGATATCGTGGACTAAAATTGGCAAAAATAGGGTTCAAAACACAAAAAAAGCACTGATATTGTGTATCAATGCTTGTTCTTCTTAAATGGTGGACCATCCAGGACTTGAACCCGGAACATAACGGTTATGAGCCGCCTACTCTAACCAATTGAGTTAATGGTCCAAAGTTGATGCGAGTAGCGATTAACCCTTTAAACCGCGTGATTGGCGGTCCATATCTTCAATGACGATATCGAATATCTCGCCTAAGGTTGCACAATGTTTTAACAAATCCCACGGTTCATTGGTGTGATAATGAATCTTAATCATCTCATCATCACCAACACAAATAAGCGAATCGCCTTTCATGTTTTCGAGGATCCAGTCGGTAATTTTATCTTCGTCCAAATCTTGGCCTTCGATTAATAATTGCGTATCGTAACGATATTGTAACATATCTTAGCTCCTCCTTTGGAACATCATCTAGGATAATAGTTAGAAATAGCTTAATGATTATTTATTATATAACGTGTTCGGCACGAAAGTGACTATTTTGGTGGATCCGACGAGAATCGAACTCGCTACCTCCTGAATGCAAATCAGGCGCTCTCCCAGGTGAGCTACGGACCCAATGCTGATAAAACAGCAAAACAACATTAGCAATTTTAGTCTTGATATTCAAGAGAATATTACATTTTTTTATAGTTTCGTAATAGAAATTGAAGCATGCTCTACGTCTAGAGAATTGACTTTAAAAGTAAAGCCAAGTTGTTTGCCATTATTTAGCTTTCCTCTGCGTACGAATTGCTTATCAAATTTGTGCATGGTAAATTCGTTTCTTCCTGTTTCAGCAGTGAAAAGCGAATTATTTGAAAAGGCACTTTTCATCTTATGAGTAGCAGTAACTTCGTTTCTAATTAACTGGATTAAATTATAATCGCCATAATCATCTCCTAGAGGAGAGATGTAACCTTCTGGACCAGGAGCATATGTATTGCTCATCATAAAGGCTACTCTACCTTTATCGGTGCTAGGATCTGTTGTGACATTTGAAGCTGTAAATCGCCCAGTTTTAGAATAAAGTAAACGCGCATCTACGTGCCATAGCCTTATTCCTTTTTTATCTGGACCAGTTGGATAGGCTAAATTATTCAAATAGTTATATCGCGAATCTAGTTCGTTTAATCCATCTCGTGTATAGTATTCGATAATTAAATATTCATCAAAAGGAGAATTTATATCATTGAATTCTGGACTTAAGATGATAATTTCACCTGTTGTCGAGAATGGCTTTAAATTGATGGTGGCCGATTGATTAGGGACATAGGCTTGTGCCCATCCTAATGCAAAGACACTAAAAGGATCATGACCGCCGATATTGCGGTCTTGCATAGAAAAACCTCCAGCAGGACTATATGATTGCGAATAATCATAATAATCAGTTAAGCCAAAAATATGGCCCATTTCATGAATATAAGTGTGCGCATCGATATTGCAGTATCTTGTATCACCTGAATAATAACCAAATTGTCCGGTTCTCTCACTGGCAACATTTGAGCCATACATAAATACATAACTAGCCCAAAGAAATACATTTACAGTTGGTAAAAGGGTATTTTTGTCTAATCTAGTCCAGTTACAATATGCCCATAAATTAGATACGGTAGAGTTGTTGGAATGGGTATAGCCTAAAGCACTATAATCAGGTACACCATATATTAATATAACGCCATCGAGGTGGCCGTCTTTATCTTTGTCGTAACTTGCCCGTGATTCGCTGTGATTTGAAAAATACCAATCAGTTGCCTCCTTAACTAATTGGGTAGTGTTGGGTACGCTAACGCTATAATTAGCTAAAGCAATATTTTTATCGAGTCCATACCACTCACTAACAGTGCCAGTTAATGTTAACACTCCGTGGCTTTCTGTCTCATAATAACTTTTAACACTTTGCCAGCCCGTATCTTCTATTGTGCCAAAAAAGGCTTTTGAAATATCTTGCCTAACGGTTTCTCTTTTCGCTAGATCTATATATTTATCGGAATCATCAAACCAGACAGGTATTACTAAAAGTTTCGCTTCACCTTCAGAAGGAGCAGAGGAGTAGCCATAAATACTATTAGCGATATAATCGCTAATAGTGGCATCGGCTTTTTGTGCTTCGCCATCCCATATAGGAAGATATGAGTAGCCACCAGAATTGCTTATGTTAGGAAAAATGAAATCACAAGCGGTAAGCGTTAATGCAGCAAGAGCGACTAATGAAATGAGTTTAATTTTACTTTTCATAAAAAGACTATATTTGACAATTATGTCTTTTTTAAGTTTAACAAAAAATAGACTTATTGCATAGTCATTGGCTCGCTTTATTAAAAAGATGATATAATAGCGAACAGCAACATGAGTGTAAAAAAATATCTAGATAAATTGCCTGACTTAAAAGGGAAAGAAATTATCATTACTGGAGGAACTTCTGGTATTGGTTTAGCCATCGTCCACCACTTGCTCTATAAAGGGGCTAAAGTAGTTATTTTAGCTAGAAATTTAACTAAAGCCGAAGAGGTAAAGACTGCTTTTTTAAAACAATTCGAAGACGCTAGTATTGACATTGTTGAATATGACCAAAGTAAAGAAGACATTATTGTAAAAGCAGTTAATGAAGTTAACACTAAACACCCAAAATTTGATGCCATAATTTTAAATGCTGGTGTCTTTGCCTTGAAAAACAAAGGTTACCGCGATGGCGATATGAGCCTAACCATTAAAACAAACTACTACGGTTTATACTTGTTTTGTAAACATTTGTTAGAAAGTAATACCCATCCTCATCGCTTCATATTTCAAGGTTCTTTAGCAGCTGGTTTACCGATGAAAAAAATCAGTTCGTTATATGAAAAAAATATATCTAGTTGGCAACAATATGTCGTTGCAAAAAGTGGCGTCGCTTCATTGTTTTATCACTATTGTTCCACATATCAAGGTCCAACTTCTTTTTATTTGGTAGAACCGGGTCTAACAAGCACCGATATAATTAGAGACTTCAATGTTGTCATTAGATTTTTTGGAAAGTGGTTTTTAAAATTATTTCCTAATTCCAATCAAAAAGCCGCTTTAACAGCGATGCTTGCGCTCGTTGAAAAAACAGCTAATCGTTCTTTTATTGTTCCTCGTGGACTATTCGCTTTTAGCGGTTATCCAAAAATCGTGCCTTTTCCAAAGAAAAGACGTAAGGAATACTTGTACCAAATGTTGTTAGATACTGAAAGAAAGTCCTAAAGAATTGGGAAAATTTCTTTCTTAAATACCATGAAAAGAATATCAATAATCCAAATGATGTTCCAACCAAAGACGATACGGATAATCACACTAATCCATTTGCCTTGATTAGCTTTAGTTAAAATACCAAGAATCCATGCAGTAATTGGGATGATGACGAGAATAATACTTAATACTCTGTCCAAACCAAAATAATCTCTACCATATTTTCTTTTTGCCATAACGATCACCTATTTTTATAAATCCATTATATAGGAAGTATCACTCGCTTTGCCAACATAAAAAGAAATGTTAAAATAAAGTCAACTTTTGACAAAAAGTAGGAGCACTAATATGGACACTTTTACGATCACTTTACCTAATGGGGAAGCACTGATGGGCATTAAATTTCTCATTGAAAATGGTAAGGCCAACCTGGTTTTCATTACTGGCATGCAAGAATATGCAAAACGCTACACTCCATTAGCGCAATATTTGAATAAAAAGGGGATAAATGTATGGATTCTTGATCACTTTGGTCAAGGTTTGAATGCTCCAACTATTAAAGATTTACAAATATGGCCAAAAAATGGTTTTGACATGACTGTTGATGCTTTGCATCTACTTATATTAGAGGCAAAACAAAATGGCTTACCAACTGTTCAAGGCGGTCATTCGATGGGTTCTTTTATTACCCAAGCAAGACTTGAAAAATATCCCTTAGATGCAGATAAGACTCTAATTGTTGGTTCAAATGGTGGTCAGGCTTTCTTAATGACTATAGCTGCTTTTTTAAGCAAAATGCTTGTTCATAAAAGCAACTGGGATAAACCAAACAAATTTTTAGCTAGTCTCGCTTTTGGTCCATATAACGCAAAAATAAAAAACTTGCGCACAAAAGTTGATTGGCTTTCATATAACCATAAAAATGTCGATGCTTATGTGGCTGATCCATATTTAGGTGCGCCTAATACCGGTGGCTTTTGGCGGGAATTTTTAAAAGGTATGTCAACGATTTGGAAAACAAACAATCTTAAGAAAATTAACAAAAATGAAATTATCTATCTCACTTCCGGACAAGACGACCCGGTGGGCCAATATGGAAAGGGCGTACAGTGGCTAAAACAAACTTATCAAAAATTAGGGATAAAAAATGTCACGTTAAAACTTTATCCAAACATGCGTCACGAAATACATAACGAGGACGGGTATAAGGAAGTCTACGCCGATTGGGCCAAATTTATCTTGGACTAGTTTACTAAAAACACTTTGTTCTTTTTTTAAGAATAGTATACTAACACTAGTATTATGGAAAAGGCGGCCAAAAGAAATTCATTTGAAACACGCATCCACGAAATTGATTTACTACGTGGAATTTTAATGACTCTAGTCATACTCGATCATTTTTTGAATATTTTGGCCTCATATAACTTGGGATGGGCTGGTGGTAAGGTTGCGATTGAAGCCGGTACCGCATTAGAACCTTATGTGACTATTTATCGACTGGCAAGTTTATATTGGGATTCTTTATTTAGACAAATATTCCGTTATATTGCTTTGGGTGCTTTTTGTTTTGTCAGCGGCATTTCATGTGCTTTTTCTCGTAATAACTGGAAACGTGCTGGTCAGATGATTTTATTTTGGGCACTTATATTCATCTTAACGAACATTTTAGAAAGCATTAGAATATCTAATGGTCTAGATTTAGGAATTAGAACTGCTAGAGTTGATTTTAATATTATCGGCGTATTAGCGTGGTCAACGCTTATTTATTGTTTTGTTCAAAATAAACAGTGGAGGTGGCTATTAGCGATAACCATTATTGCTCTAGCCATTCACCCGATTTTTGTCTCACTATCCAAAACTAGTTGGGGTCAAAATGCTTACGTGCCTTTTTTATGGGAACCGAGCCGCACTGTTGCTGATCAGGCTGATTATATGCCACTATTCCCTTATTTAGGTTTCTTCTTTGGTGGAGCACTACTAGCAAAATTTACTTATAGTGTGAACAAGCAATCTTATTTCAAACGTTATGAGTGGGAAAGACCATTTTGTTACATTGGTCGTCATTCGTTAATCTTTTACGCGACCCATTACATAATATTGATTGCAATCTTCTCTTTTGTAGGGTTATTTATTTAATATGACACACGAATTAACAATGTACGGGGCCTTAAAAGAAGCCGCGAAATTAAATCCGCGCGATTTAGCTCTTTATTATGAAGGAAGAAAAATATCCTTTAAATCTTTGATGTCGCAAATTGATGATATGGCGGATATTTTATATCATCGTTTAGGTATCAAAGAAGATGATGTCGTCGTCATAGCCCAACCTAATATGCCCGAAACAATTATATTGTTTTATGCGGTTAATAAAATCGGCGCGACTGCTAACTTGATTCACCCATTTACTCCATACAATCAAGTGAAGATTATCATGGAAAAAACAAAGACAAAGTACGCTTTTCTTTTTGAACAGCGCGTTGCTAAAGAAGTCGAACAATATCGGACAATTGCCGAACAAGTATACGTCACTCGTGTTGAAGATCATCTCCCTTTGGTGAAAAAATTTGTTTATCACCATTTCATGAACTTCCGCATTAGAAAAAAGCTTGGCAAAATGCCACCGCGTTTTAAATTCAATGGTTTTAAGTACCTCATCGATTTAAAACCAACTAAAAAGCCTGTTCCAGAAGCGAAAGCCGACAAGAATCGCGTTTCTGTCTTACTGCATAGTGGTTCCACTACTGGCAAACCAAAAACTATTTGTTTAAGTGATTTTAACTTTAATTATATCGCTGGCCATACTGACGCTTATATGTCCTTAGATAAAAAAGATTTAAGAGGACATGGGATGTTATCAATTTTACCTAGCTTCCATGGCTTTGGTTTATGCATGACTATGCACGCTCCTTTATCTAATGGCTTTGCGGCGATTTTAGTGCCTAAGTTCACTGCAAAAGGTGTAGCGGAACTAATGCGCAAAGTGAAAATTACATGTATATGTGGTGTACCAACGATTTTTCAAAAACTCATGCAAGAGCCAACGTTCGCTAACAATAAACAACTTAAGAACTTGCACTGCGTCTTCTGCGGTGGCGATTCCATGCCAGTTAATTTAGAAAAAGACTTTAATGATTTAATGGCGAGCAGAGGTTCGAAATGTCGGATATTCCAAGGTTACGGCTTAACCGAAGCCATTGCCGTCAACTGTGTTAATACATTTAAGGCAAATAAAGAAGGTTCGATTGGTAAGGCTATTCCTGGTGCTATTTTTAAAATTGTTGATGAGAATCGTCATGAAGTCAAAAGAGGCGAAATCGGTGAAATCATTATTAAAAGCGATGCCATTATGCTCGGCTACTTCCAAGATAAAGAAGCGACTGAAAACTGTTTAATTGATGACTATTTATATACTGGTGACTTAGGTTATATGGATGAAGAAGATTTTATCTTCTTTAAGATGCGTAAGAAAAGAGTCGTCAAAGTGTCAGGTTTTGGCGTTTTCCCTGTTGAAGTCGAACAATTAATCGAATCAATGCCAGAAGTTTCTGCCTGCGCGGCAATTAGTATTCCCGATCCAGTTTTACAAAATTCTATTAAGGTTTTTGTTGTTGCTAAATATTTCGACGAACAAGGCATGAAAGATAAAATTTTAGACACTTGCCGTAAGTATTTAATCCGTTGGTCTGTGCCAAAAGAAATTGAATTTAGAGATGAATTGCCGCATACTTTATTAGGCAAAATCGATTTCAAGACTTTGCAAGAAGAAGAAAACGAAAGACGTGGATTAATCTAAGGCATGTGGTCATGGCGGAACTGGTAGACGCACTAGACTCAGAATCTAGTGAGGAAACTCATGGAGGTTCAAATCCTCTTGGCCACACCAAATTGATTAAATAATTAACTATTTAATATTTTTTATTTGATATTGTCATAAATATCATAGAATAAATACATGACTTATCTAAGACCAACTGTTTTGTGTTATTTAAAAAAAGATGACCAATATCTTTTACTTTTTCGTAATAAGAAAAAAAATGACTATAATGAGGGTAAATGGATTGGTGTGGGTGGAAAGC
>JAAYCD010000085.1 GCA_012744375.1 Erysipelotrichaceae bacterium
CGTTAATTGAATAATTAATTGCAACTTCCTCAAAATATAAGTTTAAAATACCTTTTCAGTATAATATTCATGATGCTTCCTAGAAAGGAGAAACTATGGAAAAACATGAAAAGGGAAGCAAAAAACATATTACAAGTTTTGATAGATTTAAAATACTAAAGTATTTGTCTCTTGGCTTTAATATTCCTAAGATCGCAAGGATTCTTGGATTTAACAAGACATCGATATATAGAGAAATTATCCTTAACTCTGTTGTTGAAAATAAGCATTCTACATTTGCTTGGTCTTTTAAACTAAGGCCTTGTAAAAACGCATATAAATGTGTTTCAAAAATTAACAAGTGTCCTGACGTATGTATGAAATATCTTGCTAAGACATGTTCATTAATTACTAAGCCATATGAAGTATGTAATTTCTGTGAAAGGATAAAAGAATGCAAATATGAACGACTTATTTATCATCCAGAAATTGCTCATGATACTGCTAAAATTCGATTCAAAAACGGCAAAACAAAAATCAAACTCAACGAACATGAATTAAAAAAATTTGATGAATATGTATCCACACCAATTATTAATGGGCAATCTCCTGAGGTAGTTAAGTCTTATTCATTAAATAAAGATTTTCCAGTATGTTCTAAAACTCTTAGAAACTATATCAATAAAGGGCTATTGACCGCTAAAAACATTGATTTAAGAAGAAAATTATCTCTTACTACATCAAATAAATATAGCTATCAAAGGAGCTATTCGCATGACCCTTTAAAGAAGATTGATCATCTCTATGAGGATTATATTCACTATATGAAGATTTATCCAAAGACAGTCACATTTCAATGCGATACAGTCTTTGGAAAAAGAAATGATAAAAAATGCCTTTTAACTATTCACGCAGATATTCTTCATTTTCAGATGTATGTTCTTTTATTGAATAAAACCGCCGCTAGAGTTAATAATGCTCTCACCTCAATTAAAGATAGGCTTGGCAAAGAAAGGTTTTCTAAAGTGTTTCGTGTCTTATTAAGCGACAATGGAACAGAGTTTGATAATTTAACCGAATTAGAACACGATGAAGACGGAGAAATAACGTGTAGAGTTTTCTATACAAGATCTTACCGATCTAGTGATAAGGCTGAATGTGAAAGGAACCATGAATTATTCCGCTATATTAGAAAGAAAGGAAAGACACTCGACACGATTAACGAGGAAGACATACAAATCATTAATTCGCATATCAATTCATATCCCAGAAAATCTCTAGGATGGAAAACGCCTATTGAAGCAATGAAAGAAAAGTTTGGAAACGACATTGTTAAATTACTTGGAATTGAAGAAATCAAAAGAAAAGACGTTAATTTAACCGCTCGAGTACTGAAGCAAAAGTAACCACGGTTTAACGTCAATTAGGAAGCATCGCTAGTCTCAAAACATAAAGTTGCAATTACTTGTTCAGGAACAAGAGGCAACATCTTTTGCTTTGCTTTCTAATCATAATATAACCACCCATAACAATCATTTTCAACAAGAAAAAGCCCCACGATTCACATAATGCGTGCACGCGAGACTAGGATTTTGAGGAAGTTGCAATTAATTATTCAATTAACATAAACAAAATCATCCTAGGTATTTCCATCGGATGTACCCTTTTATCCATTGGTCCGATTGTCGCACTAGGTATCGTTAATTTCCACCCAGAAAAAGCTGGCTTTTTAGTTAATGCGAATATGCAAAC
>JAAYCD010000108.1 GCA_012744375.1 Erysipelotrichaceae bacterium
AAACGATTTTTGTTATTCTCACCTTGTCGTTCCTTTTATTCCAAATCATATTAAACGCCATAGAAATTATATATCATCAAAGTAAAAAATCTTTTTTGATGAAAACCATTCAAGCATTAAAAATAATAAGTCATTATATTTTCCCAACTTTACTAATTGTGTTCGGCGCTATTTATTTAGTGGATGTCGGCGCGAAAGTAACGCTAATGGTTTTCTCAAGTATTGCGCTAGTAGCTTTTTTGTTGTTCGACTTATTTCGTTTGGTTAGATATAAACGTAAAAACACCAAAAAAGTTATATCAAATAGAACAAACATTTTATCAAACGATATTGACATTTAAGGCCAAAACAAAAAGGGCTTTTCACAGCCCTTTGTTTATTTAATTAATAATTAAGCTTTTTTCGCAGTTTTCACTAAATCAGTGAATGCTTTTGGATCGTTAATCGCTAATTCGGATAACATTTTGCGGTTGATATTGATGTTAGCGGCTTTTAAACCGAACATAAATTTGCTATAGGAAATATCGTTCAAACGGCAGGCAGCATTAATGCGTCTAATCCAAAGTTTACGATAATCTCTTTTAATGTTACGACGGGAAACATATGCATAGCGTAAGCTGTGCATGACTTGTTCTTTAGCGGTTTTAAAGAGTAAGTGTTTGCTTCCGAAATAACCAGAAGCTCTCTTTAAAATTCTTTTACGGCGGGCTCTTGTGGCCACACTATTTTTAACTCTTGCCATGTGACTCCATCCTCCTTATTTAACAATGAGAAACTTAATTCTTTTGTAATCGCTCTTGTGAACAGAGGTTTGCTTCATTAAGTGTCTCTTTTGTTTTGTGGTTTTGTGTGGGGCTAAGTGAGAAACATAAGCGTGATGTCTGACGACTTTGCCAGTACCGGTAACTTTAATTCTTTTCATTAAAGCTCTTTTGCTTTTCATTTTTGGCATAAATATTTTCTCCTACTTCTTTTTTGGTGCTAATATCGCGATCAGCCATCTATTATCCATAGCGGCCGGTTTTTCAATGATCGCGATTTCCAATAAACCGGCGATAAATTTATCCAAGACTTCTTGACCGACATCGATGTGTTGCATCTGACGGCCTCTGAAACGCACACCAACTTTGACTTTATCGCCATCTTCAAGAAATTTTAATGCCGCGCGTTGCTTGGTTGCTAAGTCATGAGCACCAATTTGTGGCGTTAATTGCACTTCCTTGATTTCAACAATGTGTTGATTTTTCTTTGCTTCCTTGGCTCTTTTTTGTTGTTCAAAACGATATTTGCTGTAATTAATGATTTTACAAACTGGAGGTTGAGCGTCAGGCGCAACACATAGTAAGTCCAAATCATATTGATTGGCTTTGAATTGTGCTTCGCGTGAAGACATCTTTCCGATTTGTTCTCCGTTTGGTCCGATTAATAAAACCTCTGGGAAACGAACGTATTCATTGACTAGTTCTTTGTTTTGATTTGTGCCAGGCTTTCTTTTGTCCTTGTTGGCGTTACGATTGTCTAAGATAATTATCAGCTCCTTTTCTTAATTAAAAACGGGTGCATAGTGCACCCGTTTAAACGTTCTTAATCTTTAAGAAGTAGCGTCGGCCAACCAATAGTTTTCGGTCTGGCGAGAAGCGGGTGCCTCTGCTTTCTACGTTTTACTGATGAATGATAGCACTATTAGATGGGGATGTCAATACAAAGATTTATATTCCTTTGTTTCCCAACTATAAGTTGCTTACTTATTTTCGACTTTATAAATTAAACGATTGTTCACTTCGTTATCAATTAGCTTTAAGAACTCCTCAACCGAAACGGTGATTTGTTCGTTAACTCCAAAGCGACGATACGTCACTGTCTTATTATCTCTTTCTTGATCGCCAAGCACGAGAGTAAAAGGCACTTTTCTCATTTGCGAAGAGCGCATACGATAGCCTAACTTATCGTTAGAATCATCAAGTTTAACGCGTAAGCCACGTGCTTTGAAATCAGTGAATAATTGTTTGGCATAATCAAGATGGAAAGCGTTATTAACTGGTAAAATATTAACTTGTAGTGGTGCAAGCCATGTTGGGAAAGCGCCACCAAAGTGTTCAATAATAATACCGATAAATCTTTCAATGCTACCTAAACAAGCGCGATGGAGCATAATGGGGCGTTTCTTTTCGCCGTCGCCATCAATATAGAAGCAATCAAATCTCTCAGGTAAATTCATATCGAGTTGGATCGTGCCACACTGCCAAATTCTACCCACAGAATCTTTTAGCTTAAAGTCAAGTTTTGGACCATAGAAAGCGCCATCGCCAGGATTAATCTTAAATTCGCGACCAGATTGTTGGCAAGCTTCCATTAAAATGGCCTCTGATTTATCCCAAGTTTTGATGTCGCCAATATAACCTTCTTCTGGACGAGTTGATAAGACGATGTAATAGTCTAAATCAAAGATAGAATACATTTCTTCGAAGAACTTCAATAAGGTTGTAATTTCTTCAACTAATTGGTCTTCACGGCAGAAAATATGCGCATCATCTTGTGTGAAAGCGCGCACTCTGAATAATCCGTTAAGCGCGCCACTTGCTTCGTGACGGTGGACGTGTCCAAGTTCCGCCATTCTAATTGGCAAATCTTTATAAGAATGAAGGGAATTTTTGTAAACCAAAATACTACCAGGACAGTTCATTGGTTTGATTGCAAAATCGCGGTCATCAATTTTAGTAGTGTACATATTTTCTTTATACACAAACCAATGTCCAGATATTTCCCAAAGTTCACGGGATAACATGGTTGGTGTTTTAATTAAAGAATAGTCATATTTGAAATGTTGTTCTTTCCAATATTTTTCAATATTCTCACGCAATATCATGCCATTAGGTAGCCAAAATGGGAAACCTGGTCCATATTCAGAAAGGAAAAATAAACCGAGTTGTTTACCAAGCAAACGATGATCTCTTTTCTTGCGCTCTTCAATGAGATTCAAGTAATTTTTTAATTCTTCATCAGTGTACCAAGAAGTACCATATATTCTTGTTAATTGCTTATTATTGCTATCACCGCGCCAATAAGCGCCAGCTAAAGATAATAGTTTAAAATGTTTAATTAACGCTGTAGACATCAAGTGTGGTCCACGGCACAAATCGACAAATTCGCCTTGCGAAAAGATGGTGATGTCTTCATTAATTTCGCTGATGAGTTCAAGTTTATAAGGGTTATCTTTAAAAAGTTCTAATGCTTCTTGTTTATTAACGACATTTCTGACAATTTTTAAATCCTTACTTGCTAATTCTTTCATCTTCTTTTCAATGATAGGTAAGTCTTCTTCGACTAAGACTTTATCACCAAAATCAATGTCATAGTAAAAACCATTTTCAATCGCTGGACCAAAACCAAACTTCGCAAAAGGGTATAATTGTTTAACAGCTTGTGCTAATAGGTGGGATGTTGAATGGTTCAATACTTCTAACGCCTCCGGAGCGCTTTTTTCAATTTCAATAATTGAACCATCATGTTGTTGTACTTTCATAATTTTCTTTCCTCCACAATAGAATAGTGGGCTTACTTTAAGGTTATCGTTCTTAAACAAATTTTCTTTTATTGTAGCATGTCAATTAAAGCGCGCAACCCACGTGTGTGAACGTGTTTCATCTTGGTCGCTTCGGCGATTGGATAATCGACAATCATATTATTTTTAATACCAACAACGCGACTTGTTGGATCTTTTTCGGTTAATAAATCAATCGCACGGGCGCTAAGTCTAGCCGCTAAAATACGATCATGCGCGTCAGGAGAACCACCTCTTTGTAAACGACCTAAGACTTCGGTACGAGTGTCAAAGCCAGTTTCAAGAGCGATTTTCTTAGCCAATTCTTTAATATCTAACAAATTTTCAGAAATGATGATAATCGCGTGAGATTTATTTTGTGCTTTCATCTTTCTTAATTTGCGGAATAAAGCATCTTCTTTTAAAGGATGTTCAACACAAATGACGCCTTCAGCACCTTCTGCTAAAGCAGCAAACATTGCAAGGTCACCGCAATCACGACCCATGACTTCAATTAATGTACAACGTTGATGAGAACCGGAAGTGTCTTTAAGTTTATCAACGCAATCACAGATGGTGTTTAAAGCGGTAGAAAAACCAATTGTTTCATCAGTGCTGCCAACATCATTATCAATTGTGCCAGGAATACCAATTGTTACGATACCAGCTTTATCAAGCAGCTCTAAGCCTTTATATGTACCATCGCCACCGATACCGATTAAAGCGTCGATTTCGAAGTCTTTTAATTGCTGCGCTGCTTTTTCAGAAACATCAGGATTGGCAAATTCTGGTAAACGGGCACTACGAATAATCGTACCACCACGATTAATAATGTCTTGAGTGAAATCTTTATTTACTTGGATGATGTTGCCTTCCACTAAACCGCGGAAACCATCATAGACCACATACATATCTTTGCCATAGTATAGGCCAGCGCGAATACAAGCGCGTAAAGCGGCATTCATGCCAGGGGCATCGCCACCGCTAGTGAGGACTGCAATTTTTCTAATCATATATAGAGCTCCTTAATAATATCCTTTATTATTACGGAACTATTATACACACTTTTTCTCTCTTTTATCGTCAAAATGCATTTTTTCCACAAATTTTTTTGTGGATAACTTCCATTCCTTGATTAAATGACTACTATTTATATTTATATAAATGTAATTGCAATAATTGTGGATAACTAAAGATTATAAAGTGTGCATATTTTTTCCAATTTATTTTACTAAATAAGCATGGCATAATACATTCACGAAATTATGACAATATTATCTAATAACGATTTCTTGGAAGTGAGACTGGCATCGATGATCGCGGATTATGATCGCGATACTTTAGTCAACCTTTATCAATCGATGATTGGCTTTGAAGCAGTCGCTATTTATATGACACTTTGGAGTGAAGCAAACAATGAAAGAATATCTCCTATTTGTACTCACGAACAATTGTTTTTAAGAATGAGAATTCCTCCAAGCGTTTTTATTGAAGGACGAAAACATCTAGAAGCCGTTGGATTATTAAAGACTTTCGTTTCAAGCGAATCCGATTATAGTATTTATCATTATGAGTTATATGCCCCTAAATCACCGAGAGGCTTTTTTGACGATGCGTTATTATATGGTACAATGATAAAAAGCATTGGTGAAAGCAACGCTAATCGGCTTAAGAATATTTATATTGTCGATAAAGTGCAAGATTATGGCGAAGAAATCACCGCTAAATATTGTGATGTCTTCCAACCTGAGTTCAATGACCAAGCCTTCATTGAAGCTACTCAATGCGACTGTAAAATCAAAGGTCGCAACTCCGGCAAGATTAATAGTCAATTCAATTATGAAATCTTCTTTACCGAACTAGCTGGAATTTCACAAATCACTTCTACCTCTTTAAAAAAAGAGGAAATGAAAGAAATTGAAAGACTAGCGATGCTTAATGGTGTAAACGAAGAAATGTCCGCTAGACTTGTCAATCAAGTGTATGTAGCGAGTAACGTTAAAGGACAGCGCGTCAATCTTGCAACGTTAAATAAACTTATGCAAGACATATCTGACAGTAGATTTAGACCATTTGATGAAACACCAACCGCTAAACCAAACCTCACAAAAGGAAAAACCGATTTAGCAAGAAAAATAAATTTAATGGAAGTAAAATCGCCAAAAGAATATCTCGCCTATTTACAAAATGGAACAAAACCCGCTTCTGCGGATATGCGTATTTTAGATTCATTAAGTACCGATTATCATTTGCCTAATGCAGTCATTAACGCCATTGTTGACTATGTGTTAATTAAAACCGACAACGTCTTATCGCGTGCTTACTGTGAAAAAATTGCCGCTTCGCTAGTTAGAGAAAACTGTCAAACTGCAGTCGACGCAATGAATTATCTTAAAAAGATTGAACGCAGAGTCAGAAATAAAATTAATCGAAAATCTAAAATTGCTACTCCTGAGGTGGAAGAAGCAGAAACGATTACCAAACCAAAACCAAAAGCGACTAGTAATGATAACTGGGAAGCAGAATGGGAACGCATCCTCGATGAATTGAAAGGAGGTAACAAAGATGGAAAAGCTTAAAGTTACAAACTTAAACATCACCAGTGATGAAGCGATTATTCAAGAAATGAAACAATCGCTTAAAAACTGTCCTTCAGTCATCAAGTATTGCAAAGACCTTGGCATGGATGAAAATACGATGTACGAAAACATCACGAAAATTTATGATTTAGTGCTCGATACAAACTATTGTAAAAAGTGCCCCGGCTTACAAAAATGCCAAAAAGATAATGCCTATTTGGTGACAAAAATTACATACAATAACAAAGTGGTGGAAAGCCAACTTGTTCCGTGTCCTGAATTACTAAAAAGAATGAGTTTTGAAAAGCAATTAGTAGTCAGGGATTTTCCTGATGATTGGCTTGAAACATCATTATCAGATGTTGATAAATCAAAAAGCAAAACAGAAGCGATCAAGGCATATACCGCTTATGTTAAAAACGCTAGTAGCAACTGGATATATTTATTCGGAGGCATCGGAGCTGGTAAGTCTTTCTTAGCAGCGGCTTTTGCTATTGACATAGCTAAAAGATCGATTAAGGGCAAATCACCAGTCGCATTTATTAATGCGGCAAAAAGATTTTTGGAATTGAATGACCTAAACAAAACCAATAATAATGAATTTAAGTCAAAACTTGATTTTTATTGTAATATCCCATTTTTAGTCATCGATGACTTTGGTCATGAATTAAAAACTGATTTCATTCGCGACGCGATTTTAAGCGAAATCATTAACACGAGATGTAATAAAAAATTGTTCACCATTTTTACAAGCAACTTTTCATTAGTTGATATCGAAGCACTTTATGGCACTAACAATGCACGCGCCATTATGGCAAAACAAATTGTTAAAACCATTAAATCAATGTGCATTAAAGAGATTGATTTAGGCGACTTAAAACTTTATTAATAATTGTGTCTACCTGAGACACTAAATCTGCTTTATCCTTGTTGTTATCGATAATATAATCGAGATCGGCCAAATGCTCGAAAAATTGATGGTTATCATCATTGATGCGCTTGTTAAAGGCGCTTTTTTCTTTATCTCTTAAATTTAACCTATTTATTTGATTTTCTTCATTGATATCAACACCGATTATTATGTCAAACATATTTTGCATTTTCGCTTTAAATAATAGAGGAACTTCAGCAACTAATAGTTTTGAGGTCGATGTTTCAAAAATATTAGTAATTTCATTTTTTACAAGTGGGTGTATAAATCTTTCTAGTTTTGCCAAATCTAACGGATGATGAGCGAGATGGTTTCTTAAATTCACGATAAAATCACCGTCTTCTGGAAGATTGAATTTTTTATTAATTTTATTTTGAATGACTTTGTCTTTATAAAGTTGATGAACAATTGCATCAGAAGAAATCGCTAAAAATTTGTGTTTATTAAAAATTTCTAGAACTGAACTTTTTCCTGAAGCAATTTTTCCAACAATTGCAATCTTTAGTGGTGGATGTTTTCTGGGCTGACAATTAGGACAATAAGTCGTTCCACGGCCACCGATTTTGATAAATCTAAGAAATCTGTGACATACGACACACTTTTGACCTTGTCGCCCATAAACTGCGAGTTGTGTTTGGAAATTACCAGAAATGTCTTTACCTGGATGATAGCTTCGAATAGTAGAGCCTCCGCTTTTAATCGCTTCTAACAAAACTAACTTAGAATATTTAACAACGTTTTCCCAATCTGACATTGAAAGACTTTTAGTTGGGGTAAGAGGATGTAACTCACTTTTGAAAAGCACTTCATCTACATAAATATTACCTAAGCCAACAAAAAGCTTTTGGCTAAGTAAAGAGGTCTTGATTGGCAAACCAATTTTTTGTCCTTTTTTATATAATAACGCGACGTCCTTAATATCAAATGGTTCTGGCCCTAACTCTTTAAGTGATTGAATATTTTGATAACTTGCCTCGTCAGCCATGATCATCCGTCCAAAACAACGCGAATCATCATAACAAAGTTTCATATTATTATCTAAATGGAAAACAACACGCGCATATTTACTATTTTCAAAAGATTCTGGTAATTCATAATACTTACCTTCCATTCTTAAATGAGAGACAAGCACTTTGTTATCGCTTAAATGGAAAATCAAAAACTTTCCTCGACGGGTAATATTAAGAAATTTAGATCCTTTCATGAATTTAATAAATTCATGTTCAAGGTTATTAACGATACTTTTTCGTAAAATATCCACTTTCAAAACTGTGCGATTTTTAATAATCGGCAATAAGACATTTTTTACAGTTTCTACTTCTGGAAGTTCTGGCATATTATTATTTAGCGCTATACCAATCTAAACCAAAACCACCATTAACTTCAAGTGGTATGCCTAGATTTAAAACGTTCTCCATAATGTTTTTAATTAAATCGAAAATCTGCTCTTTTTCTTCGCTAGGAACACGGAAAATTAGTTCGTCATGAATTTGAAGAACCATGCGTGTTTGATATCCCCCAGCTTCTAAAGCTTGGTGTATTTTTATCATGGCTAGCTTAATCAAATCAGCAGCAGTACCTTGGACAGGTGCATTCATCGCAGCGCGTTTAGCTCCTTCTCTTTTTTGATAATTGGTGTCACTTAATTCTCTTAAATATCGTCTTCTGCCTAATAAGGTAGAAACATAACCATCCTTAAGAGCATCACTAACAATGCTATTAAAGAAATTTGCTACTTCTGGGAAATTATGAAAAAATGCATCGATAATTGCTTTAGCTTCTTTTGGTGGAATGTCTAGTTGTTCGGCTAGCCCCCAATCAGAGATGCCATATACAACACCAAAATTTACAGTTTTTGCTTTGCGTCTTTGCAAATCACTTGGTGATGATTGAAGGTTAAATAATTTCATTGCCGTTGCTGAATGAATATCTTGATTAGAAAGAAAAATTTCTTTTAACGATTGACAATTTGAAAGCGCGGCCAAAACTCTTAATTCAATTTGCGAATAGTCAAAAGAAAGAATTTCAAATTGATGGTTTGGATAATAGAAAGCTTTTCTGATCGCCTTACCTTCTTCAAATCTAACTGAGATATTTTGAATATTTGGGTCAGAAGCAGACAATCGACCAGTGGTGGTCAATGCTTGATTAAACTTAGGATGGATTTTACCATCGGGATAAATATGATGTTTTAATCCTTCCACATATGTAGTCAATAACTTAAAGTATTTGCGATATTCTAAAATTTTCTCAACAACTGGATGCTCGTCAATTATATCATTAAGTGAATCGACGGCCGTCGACAACTTCCGATTACTTGATAAGCCAAGTTTATTGAACAAGATATCAGCGATTTGTTTTGGCGAAGCAAGATTAAACATTTCGCCGACCATATCAAATATCTCGTTTGAAAGTTCATCGAGCTTTTGCTGATATGTTTCGCCAAAATGTTGAAGAACGTTTATGTCCAATGGGAAACCCTCAATTTCCATATCGGCGAGAGTATCGACTAATGGAATTTCTAACTCTTCAAATAGTCTAAATAATTCCATCTTTTCTAACTCTTCTTGGATTTTTCTTGTTAATTTCATGGTAAAAAATGCAATTCTACAACTTCTTTCGATGTCTTCGGCAGTGAACAAAGATAAAGTTTCAACACCATTTCCTAAATCAACACCATGAATATTCATGACGACTTGAACATCGTTTTTGATTGTGGAATCTAATAGATAAGAAGCGATCAATAAATCAAACTTTAAGCCACTAATCGCAATATCGTTTTTATTTAATGCGACTTTGATGGCTTTATAGTCAAAGCAATATTTTTGTATGGCTTTATCTTTTAATATCTCTAAAGCAACTGGGTCACTTTTTAAGTCTTCAATTTTTAAATAATAAGAAATTTCACCATTAGAAAATGCCATGCCATAAAGCGACCCTAATGTATAATTATCGTCTTGATAATCTAAGGCAATACCAATTTGTTTATCAAATTTAATGCCTTTGAGCGAACTAACAACCTTGATTGGTACTTCAACTTTAGCAAGGTCAGATTTCTTCCACTTAGGACTTAAGCGCGCAATGAATTGTTTCAGCCCATATTTTTGTGCAAAAGCACTTACGGCCGTAAATTCATAACCGCGATAAATGGTGTCTTCTATACTAAAAGGTAAATCAACATCTGTTCTAATAATGGCTAAATCACGCGATAATCTCCCGATATCCTTTTGCTCTTTCAAAGATTCTCCAATCTTGCCGTTTATTTCGTCAGCATGAGCGACGATATTATCAAACGAACCATACTGTTTGATGAGCTTAACAGCTGTGACATTACCAATTCCCTTAATGCCAGGAATATTGTCACTATCGTCACCTCTAAGCCCTTTATAGTCAACGATTTGTTCTGGAGCAAAGCCATAAGTTTCTTCGACTAGTTTAGGGGTCATAGTGACGACATCAGATAAGCCTTTTTTTATAATATTGACGGAAATCTTTTCGCTCACCAATTGTAAAAAATCGCGATCAGAAGTATATATGACAACTTCATAACCAGCCTTTTCCGCTTTCTTTGCAACCGTGCCCGCAATGTCATCACCTTCAAATCCATCTTGTTCGTAAGTGAAAATATTAAGAGCGTTAAGCATTTCTCGTGCAATTGGAAACTGTTGGACAAGTTCTTCTGGAGTCGGTTTACGGTGAATTTTATATGTATCTAGCAAATCGTTTCTAAAAGTGTCTTTACCTGTATCGAAAGCAACTATGATACCTTCATCCTCTTTTAATTTTCCTAAGATTTTGTTTATCATCGTCGAAAAAGTAAAAATCGCGTTAGTCGGAATGCCTTCCTGATTACGCATAATTTCCATACCAGGATAAGCAGTAGCAAAGTACGCTCTAAATAGTAATGAATTACCATCAATGATTGTTATTTTACTCATAAATTTCGTCCTCCAATGGAGTAATGTTGTTAGCGATGAAGGTAGTTTCTTCATCTCTTCTATCACGTTTAATTTCACACACGACCAGGTTGTTTTTTTCTAATAAAGACACAGCCTCGGCATAAAGCACTGGGAAAACAATAATTTCCATTTCGTCGGTCTCATCTAATAACTTAACAAAGGCCATGGTTGTTCCTTTTTTGGTATTAATCTTTTTGATAGCTCTTATTAAGCCAGCAATTTTAGCTTTGTTTGTTTGCTTAGCTTCAACGATAGGCGTTACTTCTTTTTCAACTAGTAAATGTTGTTTATAGTGCAACGGATTACTAGAAAGCATCATTCCTAATACTTCATATTCTTTTTCTAAATTTTCCAGCGGGTCATCTTTTTGCTCAATAATGTAAGGTGCTAAATATGGAGAAAAGCCAATATTAAGTTGACCATTATCTTGATAAGTAAGTTCCGCATATTGTAAGGCACTTTTGATCGTCGCTCTCAGCGAAGCGCGAGAAGCAGTAAAGCAATCAAAGCAACCCGCATCAATAAGTTTTGTTAATTGTTCTTCAGTAAGTTTGTTTTGATACATCCGTGAGACAAAATCAAAAAAGTCGCTAAATGGTTTGTCATTTCTTTCAGTCAAGATGTTATCTACTAATATGTTATTAATGCCCTTAATTGCATTGAGTGGGAATAGTAAACCACCTTCTGAAATCTTAAAACTCTTTGAAGATAAATTGATGTGCGGTGAAATAATTTTAATGTCGCGCTTCTTCATCTCGCTTACGTACTCGTTAAATTTTGTGTCACTCGTGCCACTAGCGGTTTCTAAAATAGCAGCATAAAACTGTAAAGGGTAATGCAATTTTAAAAAGGCTGTCCGACATGTGATCACCGCATAAACAGAAGCGTGCGACTTATTAAAAGCGTAATCTGCAAATTTTCTAATCGTTTCAAACACTTTGCGCGCTACTTTTTCCTCATGGCCATTCTTTAATGAGCCTTGAATAAAAAGTCGTTCATTATTTGCAAATTGCTCAGCATCTTTTTTGCTTATAGCTCTTCTAAACAAATCGGCTTCGGCCATGGAAAATCCTGCCATTGTTCTCGCAATTTCATTTACTTGTTCTTGATAAACAATAATGCCATAAGTTGATTTTAATATTGGTTCTAAACACGGATCATCATATGTAATGGCCTCTTTACCTTCTTTTCTTCTTCCGTATGAAGGAATTGAATCCATAGGACCTGGTCTATATAAAGCCAATAGTGCTACCACGTCGTCAAAACAACTTGGTTTAAGTAAACTAATCGCTCTTTTTATACCTGAACTTTCAAGTTGGAAAATGCCCATTGTTTGATTAGAGGCAATTAAGTTAAAGACGCCATTATCATTAAACGGAATATTAAACTTATCGATAATTGGTTGATCTTTTCCTTCGTTAATTAGGTCAACGCAATAGGCAATAGTCGTTAAGTTTCTTAAAGATAAAAAGTCAATTTTTAAAAACCCTTGGTCTTCCAAATAGTTTAATTCATACTGCGAAATATAATGACCAGCAAAATCAGTAGTTAAAGGCAAGACTTCTTCAAGTGGACCATTATTCAAAATCACCCCAGCTGGGTGCAATCCATTTTGTCTAATCAAACCTTCGATTTTGCTTGCTAAAGACACAATCGTTAAAAAATAGTCATCACTATCGACAAGTTTCCTAAACTCAGGCAGTTGTTTGTATGATTCTTTTAAGGACAGTTTTGGGTTTGATAAACGTTTACTTAATAAGTCAATATGACGCGTTGGGTAATTGTAAACACGACCGATATCTCTAAGAGATTGCTTGGCCTGAATAGTTTGATAAGTAACGATATTAGCCACGCGACTATTGCCATATTTTTCTCTAACATATTCAACAACATCATTACGACTAATATCCATGAAGTCGATATCAATATCAGGCATAGTTTGTCGAAAAGGATTTAAAAATCTTTCGAATTGTAATTCTTCTTTTATGGGGTCGATTTCTGTTATATCGAGCAAATAGGACACTAAACTTCCAGCGGCGCTACCACGTCCTGGTCCAACTAAGATACGATTATTTTTAGCGTAAGAAATAAAATCTTGAACGATTAGAAAATAATCTGCATACCCCAGTTTAGAAATTGTTTCTACTTCATAACTTAATCTTTTTTTGTATATTTCAAATTGATTTAAACCTTTATTTTTGAGACTTTCCTCACAAAGCAACTTAAGATTCTCTGAGGAATTAGAAACAGGAAAACGCATTAGTTCACCGCGCTTTTGATGGAATGAAAAATTGACTGAATCTAAGATTGCTTTAGTGGTTGCAATTTCATTTGTAGTGTATATCTTAGAATAGTTTTTATAGGTCATGAAATAGTCTTGACCAATCAAACTTTTTTCTTTCAATACCTCGTCTTTATCTTCTTTGGCAATTGCTTCTGCAATTGCTAAAACGATTGCATCATCGCTTTTTAAATAACGGATTTTTGGAAAAGCGACCGATCGATAAGGATGGTTATCAAGAAAATTTCTAATCTCATTAGCGTATTTTACTTCTTCTTTGCTAGTAACGGAAATTCCTAAATAAAAGTTGTTCTTAAATAAGGCATCATATTGATACAGCAGCCTATTTAACTTTTCTTTGTCTTCTTGAAATGCCGCTTTGAACTTGTCATTGGATGTTTCAATAATACAAATTAAACCTTCGCAATAATCCTTAAGTAATTGTTCGGAAAAGGTTTGGCTATTAATCGCAGTGGTCAGCTTCATTAAATGACGATAACCAATTTCATTTTGAACATATAAGCATAAAACATCATCGTTCACGATAATTTCCATACCGATGATGTAAGGGCGAGACAATTCTTCAGCGACTTTTACAAAAGCTGGGACGCCATACATGACCCCGATGTCACAAAGGCCAAGACCATAGTATTCATTTTTTTGAATTCCAGTTTTTATTCTTTCCATGGTTAGGCCACTTTGTAAAAAAGAATAGTCAGAAATAATCCGTAGTGGAACAAAATCATTCATATTTCTAATATAGCGCATTTAGGTGGCAAATAAAATAAAAGGTACTTTTTGAGTACCTTTATTTTGCGAATAATGAATCAAAATCAGCGATAAATTGATCAAGTTCAGCGATATTGTTGAGCTTAGCGCCACTTGCTTGAGCGTGACCGCCACCTCCCCAACGTGCTGCTAGTTCGTTAATTGGCGTTTTCTTGCTCCGGATGGAAATGCGCCAGCAACCATCTTTTTTATCTTCGGAAATCGAGCACCAACCATTGATGCCTTCAATGTTAGAAAATAGGTTAACATTTTCCTTACCTCTTTCAGTGGTAATGTGAAGTTCTTTTAACACTTCGTCAGGTAAGACATAATATGCAACACCATTGGGCGAAAGTTTAAAATGTTCCAAAATATAACCCGTAATTTTCAAGTCTTCAATTTGCTTGGTGTACATCGCTTGATAAACAGCGCTCAAATCTATACCTCTACTTAATAAGTATGCGGCAGTGATAAACGATACTTCAGAAGTAGAAGAATATTGAAATCTACCAGAGTCGCCCGCAATAGCGGAATAAAAATAACTAGCGGCTTCTTTAGAAAAAATATAGCGGCCTTTGAAGGCTTGTAAAATACAAGTGATAAGTTCGCTTGCAGCACATGCTTTAACATTAACAATTGAGATATCACCAAAACGCTCGGTTTCTGGGTGATGATCAATTTTGACGATGAAACTCGCTTTTTGCCAACGCGGATCAGAAATACGTGCCATATTGGCAACATCGATGATTAAAGCTAAGAAAGGTTGGTTAAACCATTCCTCGTTGACGCGATCAGTTTCAGGATAAAGACGACCAGTAAAAACGTCATGGTTATCGCCTAAGATTTTAATGTCTTTCTTAGGAAAATTATCCTTTAGCCAAGTTGCTAAACCGAATTGAGTTCCTAAACAATCAAAATCCGGTGTTGCGTGACGAAAAACAGCGATGTGGTCAAAGCGTTTAATCGCTTGCTGAATGGCTTTAATGTCCTTTTTATAAGGCGCGAGATATTGGATAATTTCCTTATTTAATTTCATTTTATTGTTTTCCTTTGATGCACATATTATAGGCATCGCGCGCAATCATGATTTCCTCATCAGTAGGAATGACTGCGACTTTAACTTTGCTTTCTGGTAAAGAAATAAGCATATCTTTACCGCGAAGTTTGGCATTAACTTCTTCATTTATCTTAACACCTAATGATGATTCTAGTGCTTTACATACATCGCGACGTGTTCTTGGTTCGTTTTCGCCAATGCCGGCAGAGAAGATAATTAGGTCACATCCACCTAAACGAACATAATATTGACCGATATAATCTAAAATACGACGATTGAATAATTTATTCGCTAAAATTGCTCTTGGATTACCATTATCGGCAGCTTCAATAATATCTCTTTGGTCATTGGAAATGCCAGAAACACCCAAGAAACCAGATTTCTTATTAAACATTTGGTAAACTTCTTCGGCAGATTTACCAGTGACAGAAACAACATAGTTAAATACACTTGGATCCATATCACCAGTTCTTGTTCCCATCATGATGCCACCTAAAGGTGTTAAGCCCATCGAAGTAGCAACACACTTACCATCTTTAATCGCAGTGATAGAAGCTCCGGAGCCAATATGACAAGAAATAATTTTTGGATGTTCAACGCCTTCCAAATACTTTAAACCTTCTTGGGCCAAATATTGGTGAGAAGTACCGTGAGCCCCATATCTTCTAATGTCATATTTTTCTGTTAACACAAAAGGAATTGGGAAGACATAATCTTCTGGTTCCATAGATTGATGAAATGCGGTATCGAAAGTGGCAACAGCAGGACAATTAGGCAACACTTCCTTAAAAGCGCGGAAACACACTAAGTGTGCTGGGTTATGAAGAACCGCTAATGGAATAAGTGATTCAATTTTCTTTTCAGTATCTTCATCAAAGAAAGCAGAACTCGAGAAATATTTACCGCCTTGAACGACGCGATGGCCAATGGCTCTAATTTCATCGTAGTCTTTAATAATACCTTTCTCTAATAATGTATCAACCACTAATTTGGCCGCGACTGCGTGATTAGGGAAGACTGGGTAGGAAACTTCTTTTTTTCCATCATACTTAAAAGTGAAAATACCACTTTTTTCACCAACTCTTTCACAGTTACCGGAACAGAGTACTTTTTCTTCAGGCATGTCATACAGTTTGAACTTTAATGATGAACTACCGGAATTTATTGTCATTACAAACGTCATACTAATAAATCCTTTCTTCGATGTTTATTTATAAACATTAAAACATTATGTCATATTTGCCCTTTTCTTTCAATTGTGTAAACAAACAAAACTATATAAACGCAAATATGTCACACATTCAGTCAAAAAACAATCGAAGCAAAATAATCTAAATAATTAATCAAAATAGGTTAAACGGATGAAGAAAATCCTTAACGTCATCAATTAAAAATAGCACAATTTTGCTATAAACATCTTGTCTAGTATATGCTATATATAATAAATCTAGTTTATTTGTGCTGGATTTTAATTATAATTAAAGCGATTGGAGATTTTCGACTATGGCATATGGATTAGTGTACGATTACCTCAACGGACAATGTATTGAAGCTCACAACTACTTCGGAGCGCATTTCGGAGAAGAAAACGGCAAAAAATTTGTGACTTTCCGTCTATATGCTCCAGGTGCAAGTGATGTCTCGGTCATTGGTGAATGGAACTCTTGGGACTTCACCAAGGACAAAATGAACAAAATTGATGAAGCAGGTGTTTGGGAATTAACGATTCCCAATTTAACTAATTATCAATGTTATAAATTCCATTTTAAAAATGCTAAGGGTGAATATGTTGACAAAATCGACCCCTTTGCTTTTTTTTCTGAATTAAGACCAGGAACGTGTTCGCGTTTATTTGATAATCGTTTTTTTCAGTGGCATGACGATAGTTGGTTAAGAAAACGCGATCGCAATTTCGATAAGCCAATGTCTATATATGAAATGCATCTTGGTTCATGGAAAGGCAAGGCTGAAGACGGTCATCTTCTTTCTTATGAAGAAATCGGTGATTATATTATTCCTTATTTAAAAGAACATGGTTTTACACATGTCGAATTTATGCCTTTAGTCCAATATCCTTTCGATGGTTCTTGGGGGTATCAAGCCACAGGCTTTTTCTCAATTGATTCTAGATATGGTAACCCGTTTCAATTAATGTCTTTAATTAATCGTTTACATCAAAATGGAATCGGTGCCATTATCGATTTTGCGCCTGTCCATTTCGCAAGTGACGAATGGGCACTAGCCCAGTATGATGGTACATACCTATTTGAATACGGTAATGAATGGCGAATGTCCCCTTGGGGAAGCTTACATTTTGACTTAGGAAAAGATCCTGTTAGAAGTTTTTTAATGAGTGCTATTAATTACTTTATCGATTACTTCCATTTCGATGGCGTGAGAATCGATGCAGTTAGTAATATTATCTACCATAATGGCGATGCAAATCTCGGTGTTAATGGTGGTGGGCTTGAATTTTTGAAGCGCTTAACTAGTAAATTACATCTCGCCCATGATAAAGTCATGCTAATCGCTGAAGATTCGACTGCGTATGCAGGCACAACGAAAGATCCAAAAATTGGTGGTCTAGGTTTTGATTATAAATGGGATTTAGGCTGGATGAATGATACATTGAAATATTACGCAAAAGACCCTGTATATAAGAAATGGGAACATTATAATATCACCTTCAGTATGGCCTACTTCTATAGCGATAACTTCATGCTTCCTTTATCCCATGACGAAGTCGTTCATGGAAAAGGCACCATCATCAATAAGATGTGGGGTGATTATTACGAAAAATTTGCATTACTTCGTAACTTATACACTTACCAATTTTCTCACCCAGGCAAAAAATTGAATTTCATGGGCAATGAATTAGGCTCATTTGATGAATGGGACGAATCCAAATCTCTCCCTTGGGTGTTGAAAACCTATCCGGCTCATGATAGTATTTCTCGATTGATGCGGGACCTCAACCTCATCTATCGTCATGAAAAGGCGATGTACTTTGAGGAACATAATCCAACGCATTTCCATTGGTTAATGGTGGATAATGCTAATGATAGCATTTATGCTTTCCAACGTAACGTTGATAAAGACACTCTAATTTTCGTCTTCAATATGACAAGTAATTACTATGAATCATATTCAATTCCATTATTAGAAAGTGGTACTTATGAGGAAATATTTAATTCCGATAAGGATGTCTATGGGGGATCGAATCAATACAATGGTTTGCCACTTAATAGCGAACTTGGAAGTTTCGAAGGTTTACCAGCGCACATTAACATAAAGCTTGCTTCGTTTGGGGCTTGCATCTTTAAGAAAATAAAATAGGAGACAAATTGATGTTTGCAAATAAACAATCATTCAAAGTAGAATACGCAAAACGATTAATAGAAACTTACGGAGTAACAGTAGAAAAAAGTCACATTAGTGAAAGATTCCAAATACTTGGACAAATGGTTAGAGATTTCGCCAATATCGACTGGGAAAAAACATACGATAAGGCGATTAACAAAGATCAAAAAACTTTGATTTACTTCTCAATGGAGTTTTTAATTGGTCGCTTATTGCTAAATAATTTACAAAACATGGGCATTTATGATGTCGTTAAAGAAGGCTTAAGCGATTTTAATATTGATATTAATGAACTAGAACAAGTCGAAAGCGATGCAGGGCTTGGTAATGGTGGTTTAGGGCGCTTAGCAGCTTGTTTTTTGGATAGTATTGCTTCGCTAGGTTATCTTGGCCATGGAAACTGCATCCGTTATGCCTATGGCTTTTTCCGTCAACGCATCGTTAATGGAAAACAAGTTGAATTGCCCGATCAATGGTTAACTGATGGTAATCCTTGGGAAATTAGAAAGCCAAAATATGCGGTAGAAGTCAAGTTCTACGGTCGTCCTGAAACATATTTGAAAGCCGACGGCACATTTGGAATAAAAACAACGCAAACGGTGAATGTTAGAGCAGTGCCTTACGACGTACCAATTGTTGGTTATAGAAATCACGTGACAAATACATTAAGACTATGGAATGCCGAACCTTCTTCTACGCCATTACCTAAAGGCATTTCATTTAAAGAATACTGCAATGCCTTAGCGGAACTATGCCATGGTTTATATCCCGATGATAGTACTGAAGAAGGTAGAATCCTCCGTCTCCGTCAACAATATTTTTTGGTATCAGCAGGTTTACAGGCGACTTTTCTTTCATATTTCCGTCATCACGGTACTTTAGTTGGCATTCATCGTCAGTATGTATTTCAACTTAACGACACCCACCCAATTTTAGCTATCCCAGAAATGATGCGTATCATGATGGATGAATACGAGATGGGATGGGATGAATCTTGGAATGAAGTCAAACAAGCAATGGCTTTTACCAATCACACAGTTATGCCTGAAGCTTTAGAAAAATGGCCAGTCAACTATGTACAAAATCTCGTTCCTAGAGTGTTTATGATTATTGAAGAAATTAATCGCCGTTTTAATTTAGAGATGGTGGAAAATCACGTTCCAGAAGTTGCGCGTCACCAAATGAATATTATCAAGGATGGTCAAATTCACATGTGCAATTTAGCCATCTATGCATCTTTTTCGGTTAACGGTGTCGCTGCTTTACATACCGAAATCTTAAAAAAGATTACTTTCAAAGATTTTTATGCCTATACTCCAGATAAGTTTAACAATAAAACTAATGGTGTCACCCATCGTCGCTGGTTAGTGTACGCTAATCCTAAACTAGCTAATTTAATTAGCGAAAAAATCGGCGAACAATGGATTACTGACATGCCAGAAATTAAAAAATTTGCCGACTATCAAGATGATGAAGAAGTTTTGAGTAAACTCGCTGAAATTAAAAAAGAAAACAAAATCGCGCTAGCAAAGTACATAAAAGAACATCAAGGCATTGATGTTGATGTTAACGCCATCTTTGATGTGCAAATCAAACGTCTGCATGCTTATAAAAGGCAGTTATTAAATATTTTCCACGTCATCTACTTGTATTTAAGGATGAAAGAGGATAAAAACTTTAGAATTTATCCGCGTGTCTTTATCTTTGGGGCAAAAGCCGCACCTAGCTATGTATATGCAAAGAAAATTATTGAACTCATTCTAGCGGTTGCAGAAGTAATCAATGCTGATCCTGATACTGCTGATTTCTTAAAAGTTGTCTTTATTGAAAACTATGGCGTGTCGTTAGCCGAACTAATCATCCCTGCCGCAGATGTTTCCGAACAAATTTCGACTGCCGGCAAAGAGGCAAGCGGCACATCAAATATGAAGCTGATGATGAATGGCGCTATTACATTAGGTACCATGGACGGGGCTAATATTGAAATTGTCGAACATGCGGGAAAAGAAAATGCTGTAATTTTTGGTTTAACCGCTGAAGAAGTCGAGAAGCACAATCAATTGGCCGATATTAATCCTTGGGATATCTACCACAAAGACAAAAGAGTAAAAGCGGTACTTGATTCCTTATTCAATAGTGCTTGGTCAGGCTATAAACATGACCGCTTTGCAATGATCTTTGATGAAATTATGAATAAACGCGATGAGTATTATATTTTGACTGATTTTGCAAGTTACCTTGAAGCACAAGAAAAAATTGATAAACTATATCGTAATCAAAAAGTGTGGCAAAAGATGTGCATTAATAATATTGCCAACTCCGCATATTTCAGTAGTGACCGTACAATCGAAAGTTATGCCAAAGAAACTTGGCATTTAGAAAAGGTGAAATAATTTATGACGATTGACCTGACAAACTTATATCTTCAGCAAAGCGAATTAGACGAAACAATTGCCAGAAATCACGACGTGAGTTACGAATCAACGCGTGATAGAAGGATACTGGCCTTACTTGTAGAGCTTGGTGAATTCGCTAATGCTACTCGCTGTTTTAAGTATTGGTCAAATAAAAAAAGTGAAGACCAACATATTGTTTTAGATGAATATGTTGATGGTTTACATTTCTTTCTTTCTTTAGGTTTAGATATCAATGTTTCAAAAAAGATTTATCACCGTACGAAGTATGAAGACTCCTTAACTAAGCAAATCTTGAAGACATATCGTTTGCTTTGTGCTTTTCTTGTTAATCAAGATGAAGCAAGTTACATTCGTGCTTTTCAAGCGTTTTTAAATATCGTTCCTTTATTAAAGGTAAGGTGGTCGACTATTGAAAAAGCATATTTAAAAAAGCTCGACGTGAACTATAATCGTCAGAACAATAATTACTAATCTATTGATTTAAAAGGCTTAAAATTTCCTCTTCGTTAAAGACGGCGACGCCCTTTTGTTTTAAATATTTCGCGGTTACACCCATGCCATTAACAAGTTTTCCTGAGAAAGAACCATCATAAACTTGATGGACACCACAGGAAGGAGATCTTTCTTTTAAGATAGCAATGCGAATGTTTAAATATAAGCAAATGTTATAAGCAAGCTCTGCTCCTTTTTCAAAATAAGCAGTCACTTCTTTACCTTTATTATCAAAAACTTTGTGATTTTTTTGTTCGCTTGGGTTTCTTGGAACAAGTAAACCACCTTCAACCTCAGGACAAAATGGAATGAGTTCATATTTTTCCATCAGTTGTTTTATTAAGGGTGTGTAGTTACTTCTTCCGTCGTATCTTACTTTGTCTCCAACGAGACAAGCAGAAATTAAAATCTTTTCCATACCCGTCTATTTTAATCATCTTTATATGATTGTGCAATAAACAATTCAGCAGTTTTTTAAATATTATTTAATCGTTATAAATAACAATTAAAAATTTACCGTAAACAAATAATATTGTTTCATAGTATGATATTAAATATGGAACATAATTTCACTTATATTCATGAAAATAAAGAGTATCAAGTGCTCGTTATATATAAACGAATTAAAAACATCCATTATCGTTATATTGGCACTAGTTTTGTTATCTCTTGTCCGAATAGAACTAGTATCACCACTTTAAAAAGTGGGTTAGATAAATTTGCCGGAAAACTCATTTCTAGACACATCACATTCCAAACGGAAACCGATTCATATATTTACATCTTTGGAAAAAAATATGAGCTTGCTTATCCAGGAAATATTTCCGTCAAAAGCCAAGAAATAAGCTTTAAAACTAAAGATGAATTACATAAAAAAATAAAGAAATTTTTCTTGACTTACTTAACCCAAATAACCCATAAAGCTTCTATAGAAATGGGTGCGCCTTTTTACACTGTTAAATTAAGAAAAATGCGTTCGCGTTTAGGCTCTAATCACCGCAAAAACAAAACGATTACTTATTCTTATTCATTAATACATTTTTCAGAAGAAATAATAAAGTCAGTTATCATACATGAATTGGCCCATTGTTTTGTCTTTAATCATGGGCAAAAGTTTTATGACATTCTATATAAATATTGCCCCAATTATGATGAATGTCGTCGTAAATTACTGAAAGTTGAGCTTAACTAATGCATACTATCATATCTAAAAATAATCAAAAAGTAAAAGAAGCATATGCTCTTAAACAAAAGAAAGAACGTCAAGAAAAAGGGCTTTTCCTAATGGAAGGAAGAAAAAACCTAGATATGGCATTAGCCTATGGTCAGGTGGATACCATTTTTACAATGATTGATTTGCCTGACATTGATCCTGAAATCGAAATATGTCATGTCAATAAAGAAGTAATTGATAAACTAGCCTTTTCTGAATGTCCTGAAGGCGTTGTTTTTGTCGCACGAACTCTTAAACCAAAAATGAAGAAAAAGAATCTGCATAAAATAATATATTTGGATGGCGTTAGTGATCCAGGAAACTTAGGGACAATGATTCGTACCGCGACAGCATTTAATTTTGACGCGATTGTTCTTGCAAAGGGTAGTGTAGATATCTATAACGAAAAAGTCCTAGCAGCTACTAAAGGAAGCGTCTTTTTAATTGATGCTTATTACGATGATTTAGCCAACTATAAAAAGACACACAAGATTATCGTCTCGACGCTTGACAAACCTTCGCTGCCATTAAACGAGTTGCCAAAACTAGAAAATTTTGTTCTGGTTTTAGGTAATGAAAGTCATGGTGTAAGTCCAACGTCTTTAGCTTTAGCGGATATAAAGGTTAATATCCCCATCTCAAATAAAGTTGACTCCTTAAACGTGGCTGTAGCCGCGAGTATATTCATGCATCATCTGCAATAGTTTAGTTGCTAATCATTATTAAATTGACAATTTACTAATGTAAGAAGTTTTTTTGTGCTATAATCATTAACGATTTATTAGCGAGGGTTGAACATGGAAAAAGAAACTCTATTACTATTACAAAACGCTGCCTTAAAGCAAATTGAAGAAGCGGACAATAGCGAAGCTTTGAATAATGTCCGTAACACTTTTCTTTCAAAGAAAAGCGAACTATCTTCTTTGATGAGCCAACTCGGTACTTTGTCTAGTGAACAAAGAAAAGAATATGGTCAAGTCATTAATGGGGTGCGTGTCACAATTACTAATGCTATCGAACAAAAAATGGCACTTTTAAAAGCTAAAGAACTTGAAGCGAAATTAGCCAGAGAAACAATCGATATTACTCTACCGGGAAAAGAAGGTAGTGTCGGAGCAAGAAACCCATTTTATGTCATTGAAGAAGAGATGATTGAAATCTTTTTAGGCATGGGTTTTGAAATAGCTGATGGTCCAGAAGTAGAAAGTGACCATTATAACTTTGAGTTAATGAATATTCCTAAAGATCACCCATCTCGCGATATGCAAGATACCTTTTATATCGACGATAATAACTTATTAAGAACTCACACTTCTCCAGTTCAAGCGCGCGTCATGCAAGCAAAAAAAGAAGGGCCAATTAGAGTCATTTGCCCAGGTAAAACATACCGCCGTGACGATGATGATGCAACTCACTCACATCAATTTGCACAAATTGAAGGCTTAGTAGTCGACAAAGATATTAATATTGGCCACTTAAAAGCCACGCTTGAATTATTCGTGAAAAAAATGTTCGGTGAAAAACGCGAAATTAGATTAAGAAGTTCTTATTTCCCTTTTACTGAGCCGAGCGTTGAAGTTGATATTACTTGCGCTAATTGTGGAGGTAAAGGGTGTTCCATGTGTAAAGGTACCGGTTATATCGAAATCTTAGGTGCTGGTATGGTCCATCCAAACGTTTTGAAAATGAGCGGTTATGACCCGGAAGTTTATAGCGGCTTTGCCTTTGGTGTCGGTATTGAACGCGTGGCGATTTTGCGCTATGGCATTGATGATATTCGTAAGTTTTATCAAAATGATGTCCGTTTTATTCGGCAATTCAAAAAAGCAAGCTAGGAGGAAGTAACTATGTTAGTCAGTTTAAAAAACGTTAGTAAATATGTTTCTTTAGATGGTTTGACCGCTGAAGAAATCGCCGATAAGTTAACTTTTTCCGGTGTTGAAGTTGAAGAAGTTGGGCGCTTAGCTAGTGGTAGTCATTTAGTCATTGGTGAAGTGATTAAGTGTGAAAAACATCCTAACAGCGATCATCTTCATGTTTTAGATGTGAATCTTGGTAATCAATATGGTGTTACTCAAATAGTGTGTGGTGCCCCTAATGCTAAAAAAGGACTTAAGGTTATCGTTGCTAGAGTCGGTGCTATTCTTCCACAACTAGATATAAAAAAAGGCAATATTAGAGGGATAGAAAGCAACGGCATGTGCTGTTCACTACTCGAACTTGGTGTTGATGCTAAATATTTAAGCGAATACCAAAAAGCGGGAATTGAAGAATTACCTTTAGACGCTCCAGTAGGAGAAGAAAATGTCTTAGGATATTTAGGGTTAGACGATGTTATTTTAAATCTTAAGGTATTAGCTAATCGCCCAGACTTACTTTCTACTATTAATGTCGCAAGAGAAATCGGCGCATTATATGCTCGGGAAGTGAAAATTCCTACCTTTTCTACTAACGTATCATTTAACACCAAACTAGTCGTGGGATCTAAAACAAAGAAATGTAGTCAATTTGCTGGTAGAGAAATTAGAAATATTGTTACTAAACCATCGCCAAAATGGTTAGTTTCTTCACTAATGGCTATGGGCATTAGAAGTATTAATAACATTGTTGATATCGGAAACTATGTCATGATGATGACCGGTCAACCCCTTCATATGTATGATGCTGACAAACTTGAAAAAGCCGAGCTTTATGCGCAAGAAGATTATCAAGGTGATTTTGTTGCTTTAGATGAAAAGACATATAAAGTCATCAAAGGTGATATCGTTATTGCTTCAAACAATGAACCCAAATGTTTGGGTGGATTGATGGGGGCATTAAATTGTGCTGTTACAGATCAAACTAAAAACATTTATATCGAAGCGGCTTCTTTTGATAGTGCTTCTATTAGAAGAACATCGAATCGTTTAGGTTTATTTAGCGAATCTTCTGCTCGTTTTATAAAAGGGACTAATCACTATCAAGCTGAGTTTGTTATGAACTTTGTGACTGCATTAATTAATGATCTTTGCGAAACAAATGAAAATAGTAATATTGTTACTTATCAAAGCGAAAAATATGAACCACAAGTCATAAATACAACAGTCGATAAAATTAATAAACGCCTAGGAACTAGTTTTACCAAAGTAGAGATTGCTAATGCCTTAAGTAGACTTAATTTTGTCACGAAGTTTAAAAATGATGAAGAATTCTCGACGAGCGTTCCTGCCTATCGTTTGGATATCACTGGTCCCGCCGACTTAAGCGAAGAAGTCATACGTTTACTAGGCTTTGAGCACGTTAAATCTGTGCTTCCTGCCTTAGATACTAAAGTAGGTTTGTTAACTACTAGACAAAAAAGAATTAAAAATATCAAAACATACTTGCGTAATAAAGGTTTGGATGAATGCGTCACCTACACATTAACTTCGACGAAGAAAATGCATGATTTCAATATCTTAAAGGAAGAAGAACATTACGCTATTATAAATCCTTTAACCGACGAAAGAGTCGTTGTTAGAACACATATTTTAGGTTCTTTACTTGAAGTTGCAAACTATAACATCGCGCGACAAAATAAAAATCTAGCAATCTTTGAAGTTTCTAACATGATCAGCAAAGTTTCACGGAGTGAACACCTAGCAATTGTATTAGTTGGTAAAAAACAAGGTCAAGGTTTAATGCACGAAGTCGATTATGATTTCTTCGATATGAAAGGTTTAATCGAAGGTTTATTTACTACCTTAGGTGTCGAGTCATCTAGATATAAATTTGAAAGACTAGTGGACACTAAAGGTGAATTACATCCAGGCAAATCTGCGAGCATCATTTTCCAAAATAAAATTATAGGTAAGTTTGGTGAACTTCATCCAAATGCCATAGAAAAATACGACTTAGGGAAAACCTCAGCCGTAGCTTTAGAAATTGATCTTGAAGCCTTACTTGAAGCGAAAGTAAGTGAAATAAAGATGGTGCCAATTTCACGTTATCCAAGTGTATCCAGAGACTTAGCTTTTATATTAGATAAAGGTATCGCTGCTGGAGATGTAATTAAATATGTGAAAAAAAGTGGTGGTTCTTTAGTCGTAGACTGCCAAGTGTTTGATGTTTATCAAGGTGAACATATTGCCGAAGGTAAGAAATCAATGGCAATTACTGTTACTTACTTAAAAGATAACGCCACCTTAACAGAAAAAGAAGTTAGCGATGCAGAAGATAAAATTAAGTTTGAACTTGCGCGTTCCTTCAAAGCGGAGATTCGTAGTTAATGAAAATTAATCGTGCCACTTTACCAATAAAAAAAGACGTAAATATCATCGAGACAATTGACTTTAGTATTTATCCGTTTGATGAGCATCACATCCGAAGAGTTGATCGGTGTGAAGTGAAAGTCATTTTGCATGAATTTGAAGATGTCTTAAGTTGCAAACTAACTGGCACTGCTGAGGTAATTGCCGCATGTTCATATACATTAGATGACGTTCCTTTAAAAGTAAAATTTAAAGAAGATTTCTTCTTCTCTAATGAAGAAAATGGCTCAGAAAATATTGACTTTGAACCAAACAATATTATCGATTTAGATCCATACATCATCGCTTTAATTTGCGCTGCTGTGCCACATAACTTAGTCAAGCCAGGCGCTACTTTACCAAGTGGTGGAAAAGGCTATCGCGTTTTAACAGAAGAACAATATTTATCGGAGAAAAAGAATAAAAGAAATACCTCCTTTGACATTTTGGATACTTTAATTACTGACGATGAAGTAAAATAGTCATCTTTAAAATAAAGATAGACACAATAAAATGTTCCGCTAATAAGGAGCATTTTCTTTTTTTATATTATTTTCTTTCTTAAGTGTTGCAATCAGTTACTCCATTTGTAATAATAAAGGCACAAGTGGTAGAAAGTGGTAGAAAGTGGTAAAAATGTTTTTTGGAAGTTATAACCATACACTAGATGAAAAAGGTCGCTTGATGATTCCGCGTAAAATGCGTGAACAAGTCGGCGAAGTACTTTATATCATGCAGGGCTACGATGGCTCTTTATCACTATATACCGAAACCCGCTATCAAGCATTAGTGGAGGAATATAGTCGCTTATCTTTCAATCAAAGCAAAGTCCGTGACTATTTACGCCTACAATTCGCTAGCACCTTCGAAATCGAAATCGATAAGTTGGGTCGCATCCAACTTCCTACAGCCTTACTCAGCAAGTTCAACATCTCACGTGATGTGATGGTACTTGGCATTGGTGACCACATCGAAATTTGGGATAAAACCAAATATGAAGATTATGAGAATTTAAAACGCAACGAGTTCGATGCCATTGCTGAAGAAATCTCAAATAAGTAAGCGTATGGGTGAGCACATTCCAGTCCTCTATAACGAGGTTATCGAAGGATTAAACATTAAGCCAGATGGCATTTACGTCGACTTAACAGTCGGTCGTGGTGGCCATAGCTCTGGCATATTGACAAAACTAACCACCGGTCGACTCATCGCTGTAGATCAAGACTTAGATGCAATCGAAGCTTCAAAAGTCAGATTAGCCAAAATTTCAAACAACTTTGTTGTTAGACGGGCTAACTTCTCAAAGATTGAGGATATACTCGAAGAAGAAAACGCTGAAGAAGTGGATGGCATCTTAATGGACTTAGGAGTATCTTCTCCCCAGTTCGATGAAGGTGAACGCGGCTTCTCATATCGCGAAGACGCAACGCTCGACATGCGGATGGATCAAAGAAATCCTTTAACCGCTTATCAAATTATCAATTCTTATTCTTTACAAGAATTAACCCAAATATTTAAGAATTATGGCGAAGAAAAATTTGCATATTCTATCGCCAAAAACATCATCAAAAGCCGCGAGGTTACTCCAATTGAAACGACCTACCAATTAGTAGAAATTATCAAAATGAGTAAACCGATGAAAGAACTCAATAAAAAAGGACACCCAGCTAAACAAGTGTTCCAGGCATTAAGAATCGCGGTCAACGACGAACTAAATGTTCTAGAAACAACCTTAACCCGAGCATTAAGACACTTAAAGCCCGGTGGAAGACTAGCAGTCATTACCTTCCATAGTGGTGAAGATAGAATAGTCAAAAATATCTTCAAAGACGCTTCGGTTGTAGTAGGTAACCGATTCGATGGCCCAAATGTTCCTACTGAAAAGCCATACATACTCATTAATAATAAGCCGATTGTCGCTTCAAAAGCGGAATTAGAAAGTAATCACCGCGCTGCAAGCGCTAAGCTTCGGATCATTGCCAGAAAGAAAGGGGATACTAATTATGGTCATGAAAGATAAGTTAGTCAAAAACCATCATCATCGTTTATACTACCGTTTTCGCAAATTAGGTATTTTAACTCTTGCCCTTATTTCATTTGGAACTATCGTTGCTGTTCCAACCTATATCACTGTCCGCGAGATTGAAAACCAAACTCAACATGCTGAAACTAATCGCGTTCAAGAAGATTTGTTAGCAGTTGAAGACGTGAATTTTTAAGCCTGTTAATAAATTTAATACGCTAAAAATCAAGGTTGTATCAATATAGAGACGATTTGTTCATGCTGTCGTCTTTTTTAATTTATAGTCATTAAATAGTAATAAAATGGTAAACAATTAGTATATTTTCCGATATTTTCCTGTTAAATTGCTTAACTAATAGTTAATTGTTGTTATCTAACAAAAAGTTATTTACAATAAAGTAAAATTGGTAATAAATATGGAAAAACCTATCGCAGCGATTGAACTCGGTTCAAAAAAGTTAAAGTTAGTTGTTGGCTATGAATTAGATGGTCAAGTTTATGTTATTTATACATTAGTCAAACCGTACGGCCAATGTATCGATGCCGGAGTATTTAGCGATGAAAGCAAAATTAGTGCGACCATCGCAAGCATACGCGAATTTACCGATCCATTAGCTAAACTGCGCATCAACATTTCTGATGTGCTTTTATGTTTACCGCCTTATAACCTCGGTATTTATCAAACTAGACAAGTCACTACCGTCGTAACCGAAGATTCGAAAATCTCACCACTAGATATCAAAAACATATATGCATTAATTCGCAATAGTGCCTATCCACTAAACGAAAAAGCCTTAGTTGATGTTGTCCCTGAGTCATTCACACTTGATCATGGACGCATTTTTGCACGCGCTCCAATGGGAGAATCTTCTTCTACTTTAACCGTAAGCGCCAAAGTGCAAACCTTACCAAAAGCTTTGGTTGATAGTTATCAAAACGTTTTACTCAATGGTGGAGTGGTTTCGCGGCGCTTTGTTGTTGCCCCTTTAGCAGCTGTTGAACTAATTTCCTCTTACGATAATATGCCACACTCCTATATTCTTGTTGACATCGGTTCAAATATTACCACGGTCTCATTTATTGGAAATGGGGCATTATATGGTTCAACCTATTTTTCTTGGGGAAGTGACCACATAACAGAAAGAATTATTGAAAAATTCAACATTAATGAAGCTGATGCTGAAAAATATAAAATGATGTACGGCATAGATAATCGTGTCATGAACTTCAAGGTGCCTATTTGTAGTGTCGATGATGGTGCTGGTCGCGAAATAAAACATTTTAACAACGAACTTAACGCAATTATTAAAAGCGAACTCGACATATTCGTAAAAAACATTAATCAAGCAGTGGACTCCATTGTTTTACAACATGATAAATCATATCGCTCCTTCCCGATGTTACTCATTGGTGGGGGTGCAGAACTTAACGGTTTAGAAGCTTATTTAGCTCCAAAAGTATTAAGCGAAAGTGTTCAAGTCATTAGACCGAAAAACTTAGGAGCTAGAAATGGTACATTTTTCAATTGTTTAGGTATGCTGTTAGCAAATGCTAAATATCTCAATGTCAATGATGAATCCCATACAAAGGCGGGTAATTTGACTCGCAATCCAGGGAAATAAGGAGACAAGTTTATGCAAAATTACGATTTAGATAATTTTGAACCCGCAGCCAAGATAGTCGTCATCGGCGTCGGTGGTGCTGGCAATAATGCCGTTAACCGCATGATTGATGAAGAAATCGCTAATGTTGATTTCTGGGTGGCAAACACTGATAAACAAGCGCTTTCGACGAGCAAATCACCAAATCGTTTGATCTTAGGTCAAGACATTACTGGTGGTTTAGGTGCTGGAGGAGAACCAGAAATCGGTGAAAAAGCTGCTGAAGCTAGCGCCGAAGACATCAAGCAAATCGTCAAAGATGCGAACATGGTTTTTGTCGCAGCTGGTATGGGTGGAGGCACTGGTACTGGCGCAGCGCCAGTCGTAGCTAGAATCGCCAAAGATTCAGGTGCTTTAGTCATCGCCATTGTCACTCGTCCTTTTACTTTTGAAGGCAAGAAAAGAGTCGTTAATTCGATTTCTGGCTTAAATAGGCTTAGAGAAAATGTTGATTCAATTATCGTTGTTAGTAATGATAAGTTACTAATGACTGCTGGAAATTCTGCAATTTCTTCGGCATTTAATGAATCTGATAAAGTGTTGGCACAATCCGTTAAAACCGTTGTTAATTTAATTTTATTACCTGCTGTTATTAATCTAGATTTTGCTGATGTTCGTAATACACTCAAAAACTCTGGCGTGGCGATGATTGGTTTTGGTGTCGGTAATGGTCCTAATCGTGCTAAAGAAGCCGCCACAGCCGCTTTAAATTCTCCATTACTTGAAACGTCTATTTCTGGAGCAAGACGTGCGATTGTCGCGGTGACATGTGGTAGAAATGTTTCACTATTTGATGCTCAAGATACTGTTAACTTATTAATTAATGCTTCAGGTCATGATGTTGATGTCAAGTTTGGCGTAGCCATTAATGATCAACTCAATGATGAAATCTTAGTCAGTGTTATCGCTAGTGACTTTGAAGATGAAATTGATTTCACACAACCAACAACCTATACTTCTCCTAATCGTAATACGGTTGAACCTCCAGTACTTACTCCTGTTTTACAATCTGAAGACGATGATGGTGAAGGGATTGATAATATCGATAAAACCTCGATTTTACCTGGTTTCTTAAAAGACTAAATGAAAAAAATTGTTTTATCCGTAATTTGTGTATTGACCTTAACCGCCTGTAATTTTGGTGGCCTTTTTCCACATTCTAGTTCCACTAATGACTATAGTTATTCTAACGTCATTCCGAGTAGTTCAAACGGCATAAGTTCTTCTGAATCCTCTTCTTCGAACATACCTTCTTCTAATTCTAGTAGTTCTTCTAATGTAATAGATAAAGAGCCTTATAACGGTTACTACGTTTCTTTAACTAGCTGGACTAATGGTGAGGACCTAAAAAATAAACTTTATTCCATCATGCGTGATGGGTATAAACCTTTGAGTTATGGTGGTAATACCACCAATTGGCAATCTAACACAAAAGCTGACCACACAAAATACGATTTTGAATATTTAGATATCGTTTATAGTAACATTGATATATATTATTCTGAAACACAAAAAAGCTGGCAAAGAGAACACGCTTTTTGTGCTTCTTTAATGACTGGTAGTCCAACTAGTGAAGCAATCAAATATAAAGGACGTGCAACTGATTTTCATAATTTATTTGCTGCGCAATCTTCTGCTAATGGTTCTAGACACAATAAAAACTATGGTACTGCAGATTCAACTAAAGTTGGTTATATAGATAGAACGATAGATAATGGTTTTGATGGCTATAGCTATGATGCCGTTAATTTTGAACCAGGTGATAAAGATAAGGGTCGCTTAGCTCGTGCACTTTTCTATATGGCAACGATGTATAAGGATGATGAGCTTGATACTGCAAACAACATTACCATGAAAGGTTTAAGGTTATTAGAAGAAGCGGTCGAATATATTCCAGGTAATGCTGGAAACTTTGCGATTGGCAACTTATCAACGCTATTATTGTGGAATAAAAACTTCGGTGTTGATTATTTAGAAATGCAACACAATATTTCCGTCTATCAAGATGTCATCTCGATCGATGGTTTTGCTCAAGGTAATCGTAATCCATATGTCGATTTCCCTGAATTAGCCGACTACGTTTATGGCGAGAAGAAAAATGATGCCGGAAGCTTAAAAGACCTAACTCCAAGTGAACGTTTGTTAGGTTCTGACGAACATGTGTTTTCGCATTATGCTCTTAAAAGCGCTAGACGTGAACATCAATTAGGTGAAACCTTAGCGCCTTCAGATTACGAAGTAGTTAAAGTTTATCAAGACTATACCTATGAACCAGTGACGACTGGGATTACCCATTCTTTAGCCGGCCACACTTTTAGTGCGGCTGATGGCGATAGCCTCGAAGCAACCATTTCAATTGCATCACAAACATTTAAATATACAATCGTTCTTAACCCCATGGCTTCAACGGCCAGCGGTCCTATACATTTAAGTCATAAAACAGGTGATTTCGACATACTAAAATCTGGACAAGATCAAAATGTTTCTTATGGAAATTATAATTTCGTGTTGAACTTTACCACGAGTGGCAATGGATTAACACAAGGTTTACATGTTCAAAATATTAGTACTAATGGTCCTGGTATTACCTTTGGTAGTGGGTCACGGCCACTCAACTCTTTAACGCTAACAACAGTAGCTAGTTTCACTAATATCGATGCTGCATATATAAAAGCCGCAGCAGGTAATAGTGGAAGCAGCTATGAATTAACGATAAAGGTAAATGATGAAATTGTTTTAACTGGTGGACCGATTAATAATAGTGATGGCGTCTTCCGCTTGCATGGCGGAAACTTTGCTACTCCAAAAACCGGACAAATTAGTTTTATCTTTACAGGTACTAATGGTCTTAGACTCAATTCTATTGCTTTTAATTATATTAACGTTTAAAATTAACTTTGCCTAGAAGACACGTCTTTAAGAATACTAACTTGAGCGAATTTGGGACGGTGGAAGCCAAATAGTATAGGTCTTAAAGGTATCACTTCTTTGTATGATTTCTGAACTAATAGTAAGAATCCGTTACTTCAACGAAATGAAGCAAAATGAGTGCTAGGAAGATCATCTTTCTAGAACTAAGGTGGTACCGCGCTAATAGCGTCCTTAGAAATGGACGCTTTTATATTGAAAAGGAGTCAAATATGGATTACAAAGACACTTTATTAATGAACAAATCGAATTTCGAAATGCGGGGTAATTTAAATCTTAAAGAGCCTATTTTAGTCAAGAAATGGGAAGAAGAAAAGCTTTATGAAAAGATGAATTTAAATCGCAAAGACGCAAAAGAGTTTGTGCTACACGATGGCCCGCCTTATGCTAATGGCGATATGCACTGCGGTCATATGCTTAACCGCATTTTAAAAGATATTGTTGTTAGATATAAAAATATGCAGGGGTTTAGAACTCCCTTTGTATTTGGTTGGGACACCCACGGTTTACCAATTGAAAATATGCTCACGAAAAGCGGAATAGACCGTAAAAGTATGTCTTTGGCCGCTTTTAGAGCAAAATGTGAGCAATATGCCTTGGGTCAAGTCGAAAGACAAAAAGAACAAATTAAACGTTTGGGATTAGTCGGTGATTTTGTTCATCCTTATTTAACTTTACAAAAAGAATATGAAGCAGCACAAATTGAAGTATTTGCGGCGATGGCTTTAAAGGGTTTGATTTATAAAGGTTTAAAGCCAGTTTATTGGTCACCAAGCAGTGAATCCGCTTTAGCGGAAGCAGAAATTGAATACGCTGACGTTGAGTCACATTCTATTTATGTAGCCTTTAAGGTGAAAGATGGAAAAGGGATCATTGATAACGATGCTAGACTGATCATTTGGACAACTACTCCTTGGACACTCCCTGCTAACTTAGCGATTTCTGCGCACCCTGATTTTGTCTATGGCGAATACGAAACAAACTTTGGCAAACTCGTCTTCTTACAAGAATTTGCTGAAAAACTCACTGAAGAACTAGGTTTAGGCATCATAAAATTAATCAAAACATTCAAAGGACAAGATTTAGAATTTGTCGTTTGCACTCATCCGTTTTACGATCGCGATAGTCTAGTCATTAATGGCACACACGTGACTAACGAAGCTGGGACTGGCCTAGTCCATACTGCTCCAGGCCATGGTATTGAGGATTACCAAGTATGCTTAAAATATTCTAATAGAGGTCTAGAACCATATTGTCCTGTCGATGAACACGGTAAATTTTTACCTGAAGCAGGCGAAAGACTAGCGGGTATTTTTTATGAAAAAGCTAACGACGTCGTTTTAGAAATGTTACAAGAAAATCATGCATTATTAAAACATAGCAAATTCGTTCATAGCTATCCACATGACTGGAGAACAAAAAAACCATTAATTTTTAGAGCCACAAAACAATGGTTTTGCTCGATTGAACCAATTAGAGAACAGTTATTAGAGCAAATTCATCATATAAAATGGCATCCTGCTTGGGGCGAAACCCGCATGGTTAATATGATAAAAGACCGCGCTGATTGGTGTATTTCTCGTCAAAGAGCATGGGGTGTACCAATTCCAATTTTTTATGCCGAAGATGAAACGCCGATTATTGACGAAGTTGTCTTTAATCACGTAGCGAAATTGTTTAAAGAGTATGGCAGTAACATTTGGTATGAAAAAGAAGCGAAAGAACTTTTGCCACCAGGTTACGTTAATTCACATTCTCCTAACGAAATATTCACTAAAGAAAAAGACATCATGGATGTTTGGTTTGATAGTGGTTCTTCTTGGCAAGTACTTAAAAAGCGTGGCTTTGCTTTTCCTAGTGACTTGTATTTAGAAGGCAGTGACCAGTATCGCGGTTGGTTTAATTCTTCGTTAATTTTAAGTGCCGCTACCCAAGGCGAAGCTTCATTTAAGAATGTGGTCAGCCATGGTTGGGTGTTAGATGAAAAAGGCGAACAAATGCATAAATCTAAAGGTAATGGTGTTGATCCGACTAAAATTGCTAACGTTTATGGAGCAGATATTCTTAGACTTTGGGTGGCAAGTGTTGATTATCAACAAGATGTGAGAATTGGCGAAAACTTAATTAAGCAAGTCGCCGATCAATATCGCAAAATACGTAATACCTTAAAATTTATTTCTTGGAACTTAGCCGATTATGACGTTAATGACCAAGAAAACATCACTTCGCGTGTTGACTTATATATTTTAGAAAAACTTAACGCTTTAATTAAGGAAGTAGTGACTTCGTTTGACGATTACGATTTTTCTAATGCAATTGGCCAAATCATGACTTTTATGTCAACAGATTTATCTAGTTTTTATCTAGACATTAATAAAGATGTTTTGTATTGTGAGGCGAAAAAATCTATTAGAAGAAGACAAGTACAAACTGTTTTATTTAAGGTTGGCGAAACGTTACTCGCTTTACTAAATCCAATTATTCCTTTTACGATGGACGAATTTAATGTCAATATGCCAGGGATTAGAAAAGAAAATGCGCAATTTTTAAATTATCCAAATTATCGAGAAGTTAACGAAGAAGTGTTACAGGAATATGAACAGTTTAAACTTCTTAGAGATGATGTTTTAAAAGCACTAGAAGAAGCACGTGTTAACAAAATAATTGGTTCTGCCCAAGAAGCACTTGTCTTAATTCAGTTTACTAACGATAAGTTAAAAACTTTATTTAATTCGTATGACTTGACATTAAGAAACCAACTCTTTGTTGTTTCACAAATTAAAGAAAGTGATAATGAAGGGGTAGTCTATAAAAATGCAAAAATTCAAATTTTACATCATCAGGGCCATTTCTGTGAAAGATGTTGGAACTACGAAGATGAAGCAGTGAAACAAGCAGATGATTCTTACTTATGCCGTCGCTGCCATGAGGTTATACATCATGAATAAAGAGAAGATGAAGTGTTATTTAAAAATGTTCTTTCGGTCTTTTGTTTGGCTTTTTATCTTGCTTTTAACGCTTGACATCATTACCAAGCAACTAATTTTAGCAAGTGGGGCAAATCCCGGAACAGTGATTATGGACTGGGGTATTGTGCGCATCAGTTTTGTCTTAAATTATAATGCTGCTTTCGGTTTAGGTTTTGCGGATAAGCTTGCTTCTCGAGTTACTTATTTAATTAGTGCTTCAATCATGTCGTTTGGCATTATTTCTTTCCTAATAATTAAAAGAAAATCGACAAATTTACTCATTAGGGCTGCTTTTGTTTTAGTGATAACTGGGGCAATAGGCAATATGATTGATCGGACATTTTATGGACCTGAATACGCGGTCGTTGATTGGATTGACTTTTATTGGTTTTGGCCATTTGTCTTTAATATTGCTGATTGTTGTATTGTTATCGGCGCTGGTATTTTAATTGGATTTACTTTGATATTAGAGGTTAAAGAAATGATAAAAAATCGCCAAGAAAAAGTTCATGAAGGTAAGGTTATTTCTAATACCGAAAAAGAACGTTTAGCCGAGCAAGATAAAACCGAAAAGAAAGATACTTAATATGGAAAAAATCGCTGTAACATTTAGACAAAACGGATTAAGACTTGATAAAGCATTAAGTGAACTTAAGCCTGACTTTTCGCGTTCTTATGTCGCTAAACTATTAGAGGAAGGCAAAGTTTTGCTTAACGACAAAAACGAAAAACCAGCTTGTAAAGTTAAAGCTGGTGATGTGATTACCATTACTGAAATTATTGATACTAAAAGCGATATCAAGGAAGAAGATATACCGTTAGATATCATTTATGAAGATGATGACATCATGATAATAAATAAACCGCAAGGCATGGTTGTCCATCCAGCTAATGGCCATTATTCTGGCACATTAGTTAACGCTTTAATGTTTCAAGAAGATAGCCTTTCTTCAATCAATGGTGTCATTCGTCCAGGTATTGTCCACCGCATCGATAAAGATACTTCTGGCTTACTTTGTGTTGCAAAAAACGATAAAGCACATCACTTTTTAGCTGAGCAACTTCAAAATCACACCATGGCTAGAGAATATATCGCTTTAGTTCGTGGTGTCATCAAAGAAAATAGTGGGATGATTGATATGCCAATTGGTCGAGACCCAAAATCACGTCAAAAAATGGCGGCAGTAAAAGATGGAAAGCCGGCAATTACTAATTTTTTAGTAATGAGAAGATTTAAAACCCACACTTTGGTCAAGTGCCAATTAGTGTCTGGCCGCACCCACCAAATCCGTGTGCACCTAAGTTGTATTGGTTATCCAGTGGAAGGCGATCCTCTTTATGCTGGTAAAAATTTCGATAAACTTTATAAAGGTGGGCAATTATTAACCGCTTTTAAATTAAGACTCATTCATCCAGCCACAAAAAAAGAAATGGAATTTGAAATTCCATTACCTAAATATTTTGATGAAGTGTTTGCTCAACTAGAAGAATAAAATACAGTCAACAATTGTTGGCATTATGATTAAAGCTTATAGTCTTTTATATGTGTTAATTTGTATTTATCAATTATTTCGCTAGCAACATCAATTTGATTATCAAACTCCAAAGGATGATGAGCATCATAACCAACAACAACTTTGATAGGATATTGACTTGCGATTTTCCAAAACTTTACTTCTGGATAAACCATAAAGTCACTATTATTATTCCAAAATCTGCTAGCGTGAATATTAATTTCTAATGGTAGAGCAAGTTTAACAGCTTCTTCACAAATCGCTCGCGTGACTTTTTCACAATGTTCATTCCAAGTCTTAAACATTGTGACAAACAAATCAGGATGCGCCACATACTTAAATAAACCACTTTGCATGCCTTTAATTAATTGATCGGCATAGTGATATAATTCACTGATATTGTTCTTGTATTGTTTTATGTATTGTGGGTTATCTGACTTATCGAAATCAAAGTGTTGTCCAAGAATCAAATAATCGATCTTTCCTGAGGCTAATAGCTCTTGATAATAATTTACAAAGCGATCAGCATATTCCGCTTCAAAACCAACTTTAATGTCGATTATATCTTTAAATTTATGCTGGAGTTTTCTAGTGGATAGTAAATAATCATTCAGCAAAGTAAAATCGCCACGCGAATGTGGTTGCTTGATACCTGGTAACATCACATGGTCAGAAAAGCCGAAACGTTTTATTCCTATTTTAATTGCGTTAAGCACGTAATCTTCATCTTCGCCAAAAGCATGTCCGCATCTACTTGTATGTGTGTGATAACAATAATCTAATTTAATCATTACTAATTATCCGTTTGTAATTGGCAAAGTTTTGTTTGCAAAGTTTATCAAACTCTTCTTTACCATGTTTTTTTATAAATTTTAAGGCAAATTTATCAACGAGCGATCCTGCCCCAAAGGGGAAAGATGTTTTATATTTTTTATCTAGTTTGTCTTTTTCTAATAAAAAAGCATATCTAGCAACAACACTAGCCAAGGCCACACAAGGATAATAACTTTCACCTTTGGTTTTAAAAACAATGTTTAAGACATGTGGTTCGTTAGGGTCGTTTAAATATGAGAAATATTTACTTTCTCCAACAAATTGATCGACGAAGATATTTTTAGTATCTGGGAATTGTTTTAATAAATTTAATAAGGCCCGATTGTGCATCTTTGCTTTGACCGAATTTAAGTTTTCACCTTTGGCAATGACTTCGTTATATTTTTCATTGGAGATAGTCAGCTTAGACACTTTAAAAACTTTAAGAAGTGGTGGCACTATTTCTCTAATTCTTTCATCAGTGAGCCGCTTGCTATCCTTTACACCAAATTTTTCTAATATCGGTATATCTCTGCCTCTAACGAAAGCTGCGACTACGATTAAAGGAAGGAAGAAATCACCAACGCCAACTTCATCGCTACCAATCTGATTAGAAAAGCATTGCCAACCAATTGGTTCCTTGACTACTTTTACTTTGTTAATTTCAATATCATTATTCCATTTTTTAGCTTCTAGTAAAGCATCTATGCCAACAAAGGTAATTTTATGTTTACCTTTGTTATTTTTATAAATAGTAATCAAAATTTGATTATAGTCAGCTTGAAAAACGATGTATTCACCATTGTTAATTCTTTGATAGCGGTCATAAAAAGCTATTATTTCTGCTACTTGTTCGTTAGTAATCGCAAAAGAAATTGTCTCTTTATTCATGAAACTATGATACCACTTTTTTATCTATAAAAAATGTTTTTTATTGTGTTAGAATGTTCGTATGCAAGATATTTATCAAACATTTGAATTTCATAAAATTAAGGAACACATCCTCGAATATAATAAAACCGAATTAGGCAAAGTATATACTTCTAGCTTAAAAATGCTTCCTGATATCGATTCGGTTGAGCAAGCTTTGCTGGATTTATCCGAAGTAAGTTCGATTATTGTTCGTTTTGGTCCACTTCCAATTACTAATTCAGCAAATGCTTTAATGTTAATTGATATGGCCAAAAAGACGGCTTTATTAACTCCGCGAGATTTACATTTAATCGCAGAAGATGTTTTAACGATTGCGAAGATTTCGACTTTTCTCAAGAAGATTGGTGATTCTTATGAGCGAGTTAAACAGTTAACAAGTGGCTTTATTGATTTAACAAACTTAGAAAAAGAAATTCACCGCGTTATTACTAATTCTTTAACAGTTGCTGATAATGCTTCGAGTGAACTATTGCAAATTAGAAACAAACTGAAGAAAGTCGAAAAAAACTTACAAGACAAAATTGCTTCGTTAGCGTTTACTTATTCTAAATTTTTAAATGATGATAATATCACTATTCGCGATGGTCACTTTGTTTTACCAGTCAAAACTGTTGATAAGAGTAAAGTAACCGGCATTGTTTATGATGTTAGCGATAGTGGTAATACTACCTTCATTGAACCTTTAGAAATCGTCCAATTAAATAATGAAATTACCGCGCTTAAAGTCCAAGAAAACGAAGAAGTAAGAAAAATTTTAAAAGCACTGACTGCTTTAGTGCTTCTTCAAGAAAACGAAATCATTACTAATAATAAAATTATTGCTAAATTAGACTTTTTAAGCGCGAAAGCTTGTTACGCTAAAGAAATAGAAGCGGAAATCGCCACATGTTCTCGAAAACAAATAATCGATATTAAGGAAGCTAGACACCCGCTAATTGATCAAACTAAAGTTGTGGCTAATTCTTTCTATTTAGATGAAACGCAACCGATCATTATTATTTCTGGTCCTAATGCTGGAGGTAAAACTGTTTCTTTAAAGACCGTTGGTTTATTAACGCTCATGCATCAATCAGGACTTGCAGTCCCTGCATTAAGAGCGACAATCGGTCACTTTAAGCATATTTATATTGATATTGGCGATAACCAATCTCTTTCCGATAATCTATCGACTTTTTCCGCCCATATTTCACAAATTGGCGAAATCTTAAAAGTCGTTGGTGGTAAAGACTTAGTGTTGTTAGACGAACTTGGCACAGGTACAGACCCGCAGGCCGGTGAGGCTTTAGCAATTTCGATTACTAAGTATTTAGAATCTAAACATGCTTTAGCGCTCATTTCTTCGCACTTCAGCGCAATGAAAGAATATGCATTCCTATCTAAAAACATCGCTAATGCCAGCATGATTTTTGATGAAGCCAACCTCGCTCCAACGTATCGCTTTAAACAAGGTTCGCCTGGCAAAAGCTATGCTTTAGAAGTCGCGGCTAGATATGGAATAGAAGATTTTATTATTGATGAGGCGCACCGCTTTTTAGCCAGCCATCATCAAAATGAAAACGCCAAGTTATTAGATATCTTGCAACATAAAATTGAAGAAGTAGACAAATTACAAAATGAATTAGTTAAAAAAGAAAATGAACTATCACGTCGCGAAAAAACTCTCACAAGCGCTGAAAGTTTATTTGATTCTAGAAGAGAAAACTTCCTAAAAGACGCCAAAGAAGAAAAAGCAAAACTAATTGAAAACGCAAAAAAAGAAATTTCAGACATCATCGCCAAGATGCATAACTCCGATATGCGTGTTCATGAAGTAATCGAACTTAAAAAAGAGCTTGAAAAACTTGAAGAAGTTGAAGAAGAAGAAATATTCGATGAGCAAATTAATGTTAATGACTTTGTTTCTATTCCAAGTATGAATATTTCCGGAAGAGTCGTTAGAACAAAAGGCGAAAAAGCCCACATTATCTCTGATAGTGGTCTAGCCTTTGATGTTTCAAAAAGCAAGTTGAAAAAAATTGCACCTCCAAAAGTAGGCAACACCAAAGTGAAGAAAACCAATTACGATTTAGCGATTAATACTCAGGTTGGGATTGAGTTAAATATTATTGGTATGCGCGTTGAAGAAGCAAAAAACAATTTAATTAAGTATTTAGATAATTGTCGACTGAAACATTTGTCACAAGTAAGAATCATCCATGGCTTTGGTAGTGGAGCCCTACGCAATATGGTGCGCGACTACTTAAAAACCCAAAAGGACCTAACCTTTAGAGCGGGTGGCGAATACGAAGGTGGGGGCGGTTCGACCGTCGTGATATTTTCCTAATGAAACAAAAAATTAAAATCGGAATTGAAAACTTAAAGCACTT
>JAAYCD010000026.1 GCA_012744375.1 Erysipelotrichaceae bacterium
GAAACGCCATCAAAAATAGTCGTGAACCAGGACACCACAATTCAGTTTGTTTTTTCCGATCCTAACCGGAATAAAGTAATTCGTTCATATACTTTTTCAAAAACAGGCTCTGCTGTTAGACAATCTAACCGCTTTGAAGGATTTCAACCAAATGATTATGAAATTCTCTGGAATGGCGGTATGCGCGAAACAGAATTGTTTCCTAAAGGCAAGAACATCGGTGCTAATTACTACTTCAGCGAAATCATTTATAACAACACTTATAGTGTAGAACGCGAAGTGATTCAAGAAAAAAAGAAGTTCAATGACACCGAAGGGAAAATTATATGGGCTGGACTTCGTCGTAAGTATGTCGCCATGAGCATCCAATTTGACGAACCCACCGATGCGGTTGTTCAAGGGGAACCATTAAAAGGATCGAAAGAAAAGAATAATCCAGGTACTTATCAGTTAAGCGTAAGCGATTATCTAAAAGGCGCTGACTCCCTTAGCTTTAACTTTATGATTCTTCCACTAGAGTGGACAATAATTAAATCTCTTGATCAAGATTATGAAAAAGTAATCGTCAGTGGATGGCAGTGGATTGGCGCTGATGTTTGGTTTGTTGCTCTTTGTGGATTATTATTATCGTTATTAAAAATATTCTACTCATTTATCCCAAATTATGGTATTGCCATTATCTTATTAACAATATTAGTTCGTATTGCAACAACACCACTAACCATAAAGCAATTGCGCTCCACAAAAGAAATGGGTAAAATCAAGCCAGAACTTGATGCCATTAATGTAAAATATCGTGCAGAACCTCAAAAGAAACAAGCCGCTATTATGGAGCTTTATGCTAAACATAATATCAACCCAATGGCCTCTTGTACAGGTGGCTGCTTCCCAATGCTTCTTCAATTCCCTATCTTCATTGGTCTCTTTATTATTCTTGCTCGCGCTATTGAACTTAGAGGCATGCCATTTATAGGTTGGATTAGTGATTTGTCTAGATCCGATGTAATCTGGAATGGAATCAGTATTCCTTATATTATGCCAGAAGGTCTTTCTACTCTACCTTTAATTATGGTTGTCACTACTTATTTCCAAACAAAACAATCTATGTCTGCAATGACCGATCCAGCTCAACGTAAAATGATGATTTGGATGATGCCTGGTATGATGTTTGTCTTTAGTGCAGTGATGCCTTCTGGTCTTGTGTTATATTGGATTATCTCCAACTTATGGGGAATTGGACAATATGCTATTATTCATCGTGAAAAGGCTGTTGCTTCGCCTACAAATGCTAAAATTCAAGACGCTGAGATAATCAAGCCTAAAAAGAAGAAAAAGAAATAATGTATTCTCTCAAACAAAAAACGGCGAGTAAAATCGTCGTTTTTTGTTTACCCTTTTTTCAACTACAGAAGTCAATAATATTCAGTCTCAATAAATACTTCTTGTATTTATTAAAGTTGCTTACAAGAACAATTTCTTGTGATTTAATTCGTTTGTGACTTTAATTTCAAAAGCAATTGATATAAGTCTAAAAACTGCTCTGGAGATAGCTCTTCGGCACGAGTGTTTTCAGATAGGTTGAGAATAGAAAGGGCTTTAAAAACAAGCTCTTTTTCATAAGAGGTACTTAAAGAATTAGCAATGCGCTTTCGCTTCATAGAAAATGCAAGCTGAACCCAATCAAAAAAACCTTCTGGTGCTTTTATCGGATTTTCTCGAGGCACAATCATAATGGTTGCGCTATCCACGTTTGGTTTTGGCGTAAAATGTTCAGGGCCAATTTTTCTCAATAAACGAGGTTCTCCAAAAGACCGTACCCATACCGAAAGGCTTCCATACGCTTTAGTGCAAGGAACGGCACACAAACGTTCTGCCACCTCTAATTGCACCATGCCCATAAAGCCAGACGTCTTTGACAAACGAGGCATAAGACCTGCAATAATAGCCGTAGAAACATTGTAAGGTAGGTTCCCTGTTATCCAAGACAAAGGATGCTCTTCTAACCACTGCAAAAGATCAAATTTCAAAAAGTCAATATTGACTATGGAGAAATTCGAATCCTCCGCAAAACGTTCTTTGAGTAATGTAGCACACTGATCATCAATCTCGACTGCCGTCAATGGGACATTCTTTTTTAATAGATGCTTTGTCATGGCACCATGTCCTGGGCCAATTTCTAATATAGCCTGGTTATTCACAGGCAAATCGTCTGCAATCAATTTTGCAGTAGCATCATCTAAAAAATTTTGTCCAAATCGTCGACGGCGGGCTCTATCCATAAAAACAAATTTAGTTATTCCTTACTCATTAATAGAATAGTGAAAAAAATAAAGACTAAAATGAAACAAATTAACACTCGCTTAATTAAATAGGATTAATCACATTAAATATCCTCCTTTTTTTATCAGA
>JAAYCD010000096.1 GCA_012744375.1 Erysipelotrichaceae bacterium
GTGGCCCGAATTACTCCCAAACAGTCAAAGCTGTAAATATGAAAATACAGGTACACAGCATAGTTAGATTATACCCGGGAAAGGAATTGTTATCTAATCACAATCCGGGCACGATTAGATAATACGTTATTTATGAAACACAGAGAATATTTTCTTTTAATGAGTCTTTTACTTGTTGCTGTTACTGGCTGTCAACAAAACAACAAAAGTTCAGGACCAATCATCGTTGAGGATGATTATGTCCCAGTTTATGTATTGGCAGGTCAATCAAACATGGAAGGTAGTACTTATTTTGATAATGGTCAAGATTGGCTACGAAAAGCTATGAACGCGATGGACTTAGATCCAGAACCATGTTTCGATGGTATTCCCAATGTCATGACAAGTCATTATGGCTTTTATCCATATGATGTTAGCAATTGGGAAACTAAAACACCATATGCTTCCAATAAAACCGATCCAATGGCCGGTGAATTTCTCCCTACAAAGGTAGGAATGGGTGCAGACAATAAGTCAATGGGACCTGAATTGGGCTTAGCTTATACCTTACAAGAATATGCCGAAGAAGACCGTCCATTCTTCATCATTAAATGCGCTTTTTCTGGCAGTGGTTTTAATATCCCCAACCCCCCCTCATGGAGAACAGCCTCAAATCAGCTTTATGCGCGTTTAGTTCAATTCACCACAAATAATCTTCATTTAATTGAAGATATGGGTTACGAACCAAGAATTGAAGCTTTTGTCTGGCATCAAGGCGAATCGGATAGTAATAGTTCAACTTATGTTGCCGACTTAGAAGACCTAGTTGGTAGTTTCCGTGAAGACTTCCAAGATTATGCTGAAGATGGTGATGGCAATGAAATCGCTTTCATCGATGCGCTTATTTATGATGGTCCAAACTTCAGTTATGGTGGCGTTGATAATTTAAACGCACAAAAAATTCAATTCTCCGAACAAAGCCCAAACAATTTTTATGTTGATTCTTCTTTCAAAACTCCCAATGGTTTGAAATTAGACATTCCTGGAAATAGAAGTGGTGGTAATATGGATGGAGGCTATGGTATCTATCACTACACCACAAAAGATTGCTATCGTTTGGGTCAAGCTTACGCAAACATTATTATCGATAACGATTTAATATAGTTTCTAACAACAAATTAGGATTTGGTTAGCCAAGTCCTTTTTTATTGTGTTTTTGTGTGTTTCATCTATAATGAAGATTAGGTTTTGACCTAGCGAAGTTCGGCCTCTAAATCCTTCGCTCAATAAAATAAAACCAAGGAGAAAAACATGAATTATAAAATCAATAGACGTCGTTCTTTTAAAGAATGGATTGTCGAAGAATATGAAGCGACAAAATTGTTGTTTCGCTCAATCCCCGCTGGCCTTTTAACGCTATTTGTAGTTGCTGTGGTCACGATGAATATCTTGGCCAACAAGACAATTGTGCAAACTACTTATCTAGCTCTTGATGGCGGTTTTTTAATTTCTTGGCTTTCTTTTTTAGCAATGGATATGGTCGTAAAACACTTCGGGCCTAAAGCGGCTAATAAGATGACTGTTTTTGCTTTGTTAGTTAATTTATTAGTTTGTTTTATTTTTTATATTGTAAGTATCATTCCCACCCCTTACGAAGATTACACAGTCTTCAATCAAATTATTGGTGGTACTTGGTTTATTCTTTTAAGTAGCGCCATCGCTTTTATTAGTTCTGGCTTTATTAATAATTTCTTGAATTATGGCATTGGAACAATGTTTAGGAAAAACCCTAATGGAAAAACAGCTTTTTTTACTAGAAGCTATATTTCAACTTTTGTCGGACAGTTTTGCGATAATTTAATATTCTCCACCTTAACATTTATGTTTTTTGCCCCAATATTTTGGAATGGGTTTTCTTGGACGTTTATTCAATGCTTAACTTGTTCTTTGCTCGGTGCTTTGGTAGAGTTAGTGATGGAAGTATTGTTCTCACCTTTAGGATTTATGGTAACTAAAAAGTGGCATAAAACTGGAGTTGGCGAACAATATCTAGCATATATAAATAGGAAAATATAAAGATGAGAGTATTAATTACTGGTAGTAGCAGTGGTATTGGCCGTGCATGTGCAGAAAAATTTTTATCTCTTGGTCATGAGGTAATCGGTTTTGATTTGCTCTCCGCGGAAATTTCGCATTTATCATATAAGCATTACGTTATAGATATTTCTAAAAAACGGCAACTACCAGAAATTGCGAATATAGAAATTATTTTTAATAATGCTGGCAAACAAAATGATCGCGATATTGAAAACAATTTAATTGGCGCTATTAATGTCACGGAAAAATATGCTTTCCAACCAGCAATTAAAGCCGTTTTATTTAATGCCTCTGCTTCCGCTCATAGTGGATTTGAGTTTCCTGAATATGTCGCTAGCAAAGCGGGATTAATTGGCTATATGAAAAACTGTGCTGTAAGACTTGCCACATTTGGTGCGACATGCAATTCTATTTCTCTTGGCGGAGTATTAACCGCATCCAATGCCCCTGTTATAGAAAATGCTAAGTATTGGAATATGATTATGGACGCCACTCCATTAAAGAAATGGGCTACTTTATCTGAAGTAGTGGAATGGGTGACATTCCTATTACTTATAAATAAGTCTGCCACGGGAATTGATGTATTAATCGATAATGGTGAATTCAATTTAAATTCAACATTTGTCTGGCCTAAAAAATAGTATTATAGTAAGCATACATGCGCTTGTAGCTCAGGTGGATAGAGTGCAACCCTCCGAAGGTTGAGGTCATGCGTTCGACTCGCATCAAGCGCTCCAATTTGCTTTTTATAAATCTTTTATTAACCATAATAGATTCATCTGTTTAGATTACTTTGTAATCTACTAATTGGTTTTAACTTAGTAGAGAAAATCATCTACTCAATAGATTTACTAGGAGTAGATTTGTTTATATATTTATAACAAGCAGGAGGTACATTATGTCCATAAAAATATACGCCGATGCTGGTAGTAATTTAATACCCAGTTTCTTAAAAAAATTAAATAAAGAAATTAAGGTCGTCAGTATGCAATTGACGATTGATGATACCGTTTATCGTTGTTATGACGATGACATTGATGTCGAACAATTTTCTAAAAACTTTTACCAAATGATGCGCGAAGACCGCAACATCTATACCAGCCAAGTCAACCCAGATGATTTTATTCAAGCCTTCAAAGAAGACGTTGATGCCGGTCATCAGATTATATGTTTTACCTTAGCTAAAGGAATATCTGGCACTTATAATTCCGCTTGTATTGCTCGCGATATGATTAATGAAGAACACGGTAAAGAAATCGTCTACGTCGTCGATGCCGCAACCGCAGGTTTTGGGGAAGGCTTACAAGCTATTCATGCTGCGGATTTAGTGGAAAAAGGTTGGGACTTCAAAGCGATTGTTGAAGAAGCTGAAACTTTCAAATTCAAAGTGCGTAGCGAATTTACTGTTGGCGACATCAAATACTTAATCAAAAAAGGCAGAGTATCTTCTTTAGTGGCTAAATTTATTAATCTCATCAAAATCAAGTTTTTACTCAAAGGAAGTCTTGATTCAAAAATCGAAGTTTCGGGCAAAGTATTTGGTCGCAAAATTGCCCTTCGTCGTTTGGCTGATACTTGTATAGAAAAAATTAAAAACCCAGACGAACAAACAGTCCTTATTTCTCATTGCGATGCTGAAGAAGAAGCAATCGGTTTAAAAAATTACTTAAATGAAAAAGGTATCAAGAATGTTGATATTCATTTTTATGATTTAATCACTGGTGCCCATATTGGCCCAGACACAATTGCCATTTTCTATGTCGGTGAAAATCGCAATTAATTTACTTAATTTTCATTTAAATTTGTTTCACCACTGGTATATAATTATCTCGCTGCCCGAGTGGTGAAACTGGTAGACGCACTGGACTCAAAATCCAGCGGTAGCGATACCGTGCCGGTTCGATTCCGGCCTCGGGCACCACA
>JAAYCD010000116.1 GCA_012744375.1 Erysipelotrichaceae bacterium
AAAGTTCTCAACAACCGTTGTGCCATCGAACACTTTACTGACATTTTGTAAGGAGATAATGACGTTTTGTTTTTCCATGCTTCTTCCCACCTTTCTAACAACAATCTATTTCGCAAAAATGCGACGAAAAAAATATATATAAAAATGAGCGAAAAAACAAACTATTTTTTTAATTTTTTATCATAGGGGTTGCACTCGACGAAATCAATTTTAAAAATATATTGTATTTATCGTTGTTTTTTTAGTTATTGCTGTTTGAAAATTTGTGCTGGTTTTTTGCGTGATTTTTGCCTTGAAAATCTCACCTAATTTTACGGCGCGTTTTTCTTGCTATTTTTCGCATTGTTTTTGCACGGAAAAAAATCGAGGTTTTTTATCGCGCTTGTGTGTATGAAAAACTTTAATTATAATTGAGTCAAATGAAGAAGAAAATTTTGATTAGTATGACAATCTGTATGACGGCTAGTGGTATGGTCGCTTGTTCTCGACCAAAGGGTGATTTAACATATGGCACGCTTGTCCCTCATACGATTTTTTCTCTTGTCGAATTAACTAGCGACGAATTATATAATCGTTTGTTCGAAAAAGAAGAGACTATTCTTCTTGCAGTTTATCAAGGCGATTTTAGTGAGAGTTGTCTCTGTTGGGCTACTTTTGAGAATGTTATTGCTAATTATGTAAATAATTATCATGAAATCATTTATATCTACAACGCACACAACCTAAATGATAGCTTAAATGCGCTTAATATCCGCCAATTACAACAAAGCACACCTTCTTTATATATTTTCCAAGGTGAGAAACAATTAGCGGCCTTTTCTTACGATAAGAAGCAAGATCAGGCTCTATTTGAAGATATGGATGGGGCAATTTTAAACAAAAATATTCATCGTTATGTTAACGCTCCGAAAATGTATTATGTCGATAAAGATTTTATCAATCAAAAAATCGCATCGAAAGAAGACTTTGTTGTCAGTTATGTAAGGGAAACCTGTGGCGATTGTCACTATGTGATGCCCAATGTAATAATACCCTACATTAAAGAACACGATATAAAGAAAAATATCTATCTTTTTGAGTTCCAAAAATATTATGAAGCAGCGCAAAATGAAGAGGATTATGAAGCACAAATTGAGTATCAAGAATTAAAAGATCAGTTCCATTTGTCTATAAATAGCGATACATTTTTTGGATATAAAACTGGTGTGGTACCGACATTTCACTACTACAGTCAAGGAAAAATCGTTGATGCTAATGTCTACTTTAACGATTCGGTTGAAAAAGTTGGCGATAAATATATTATTTCTGAGTCTTATTATACTGCTGAAAGAGTAGCTAACTTAAAATATACAAAGACTGTTCTTAAGGGTTTGGAATTAAACGAGGAAGATGTAATCCAATCACCTAGAACTGGTAATTATCACTGGCTACAAGATAAAGCGGCGCTTAAACACACCACTATTTTGAAAGATTTTTTAGATAAATATCTTTATTGACGATATTTGCTAAAGACTAATGGTCCATGATAGTCTTTCCATTCGTCTAAATCTAACGTGTCTCCGGCCAAGAAATGAATGTTTGGAAATTCTTCTTGAAAAACGCCAAACATATCGCCATCTGGATAGCCACTTTGTGCTTCTGCGTTATAGTAATGCATTGGGATGACAATTCGAGGATTAACAATATCGGTAATTCGCTTTAATTCGTGCGGATTAATAGTGTAATAACCATTAATTGGTGCCAATAAAACATCACAATCTTTGAATTTTAATAAAATTGCAGCTTCTGGTAAACAACCAGTGTCTCCTAAGTGGACGATTTTATAACCATCAATTTCAAAAACATGGATATTGTTAAAACCACGGTGCATTCCTTCTTGATGATCGTGTGGCACAGGTAAAGAAAAATAATCTATTTCCACTTTTTTGTTCGTTAGTTTTACTAATTGTCTCGCGTTATGGTCGGAATGTTCGTGTGAACATAAAACCGTGTCAGCGACTAAGTTATTGGGCAATTTTAAATTAGGGACGCTTCCATTTGCGTACGGATCAACAATTATACGATAATCATTGCTTTCAATAAGAAAACAGGAATGGCCCAAATATATCAATTTACTCAAATTGCTCACCTCTACTCTTATAATTATAAACAATTAGTTCATTTTTGTCATATCATGGACTAAAATCTAGTTGAAAGGACACATATATATGGCAAAAAAAGTTAAAAAAATAAAAAATCTATGGGCAGATTTTAAAGCATTTATTAATCGCGGAAACGCTTTTATGCTGGCGGTTGGTGTTGTCATTGGCGGCGCTTTTAACGCTGTTGTTACTTCATTTGTGAATATGTTACTCAGTATTGCTACTTGGCCAGTCCCTGGAGGTTTGAAAGGATTTATTACCGTTTTACCGGCTCTAACTCCTGCACAAAGAGGAGCAGCGTTTGATATAAACGGAGAAATTGTTAATCTTCAATCTTTCTCAATGGCGGAAGCAAACCAAAAGGTCATCGAGTTCGCTAAAGCACAAAATAAAACCTTAACAGTAGATAGTGAAGATTTCATTCAATGGAAAAATTCGTTATTGAGTTTGTATGACCAACACGGTACAACTTTTACTTCAAAAGGAAGTGCGATTATTGATTGGGGTGGCTTGTTAACCGCGATTATTAGTTTTCTCATTGTTGCGCTCGTTCTTTTTATAGTGGTTAAATTTGTGACAATTGCCCAACAAAAGAAAGCGGAATTAGAAGCAAAAGCATTAGAGCAATATTACGAAAAATTCCCTGAAAAAAGACCAGCTCCAGTGGAACCAGGCGCACCACAACCAACAGAGCTTGACTACTTAAAACGAATTACTGAACTACTTGAAAAACAAGAAGTTAAATAGTAAACAAAAAATATAAGGAAGCTTAATTGCTTCCTTTTAAATTTACTTATTTGACTAAATTTTGTCGTTAGAACCTAAGACTTCCATGATCTTGTGTTTGACAAGTTTCTTAACATATGTTCTACCATCACCAACATATTGACGTGGGTCGAAATGGTCTGGATGGACGTCAAGATGTTCTCTAATTCCCGCAGTCATTGCTAAGCGAAGGTCGCTATCAATATTGATTTTGCATACGGCAGAACGAGCGGCTTTTCTTAATTGTTCTTCTGGTACGCCGACGGCATCTTTAAGTTTACCACCATGCTCGTTAATAATTTTAACTAAATCCTGATTGACTGATGAAGCGCCATGGAGGACGATTGGGAAACCTGGCAAGCGTTTGGTGATTTCTTCTAAAATATCAAATCTTAATGGAGGAGGAAGAAGAATGCCTGTTTCTGGGTCACGTGTGCATTGTTCTGGTTTGAATTTAAATGCGCCGTGAGAAGTACCAATAGCAATTGCTAAAGAATCACAACCAGTTCTACGAACGAACTCTTCAACATCTTCTGGGCTTGTATAGGATTCGGCTCCGTGTTCAACAACTACTTCATCTTCAATACCTGCAAGAGTACCGAGTTCAGCTTCAACAGTCACGTAAGGAACATGAGCATGAGCGTATTCGACAACTTTACGTGTAAGTGCGATGTTTTCTTCAAAAGATTTGCTTGAAGCATCGATCATAACTGAAGTAAAACCTGCATCGATACAATCTTTACAAATTTCAAAATCTGCGCCGTGATCTAGATGAAGAACGATTGGTAAACCAGTATCTTCGATTGCTGCTTCAACCATTTTCTTTAGATAGATTGGTTTAGCATATTTTCTCGCCCCTGCAGAAACTTGAAGAATGACTGGAGAGTTGCATTCCTTCGCTGCTTCGGTAATGGCTTGAACTATTTCCATATTATTACAGTTGAAAGCCCCGATGGCATAACCACCTTTATAGGCTTTTTCAAACATTTCTTTGGTGTTAACTAATGGCATAAAATTACCTTCTTTCGCTATTTATTATACATGAGTTTATTATTTTGTTAATAATAATTTCCTTAGCCCTTTGATGCTTAAAAGAGCATCTAATTCATATGAATTACTCAGTGTCACCTCTTTCAAGGATTGATTGATTTTTCGTTTTAAACCACGATAAGGCTTGTTCCTATGTTCGTAGGAATCTATTAATACATCAATCACGAGTAGGCACAATTGAGTAATGATGGCGTTTTCTAAATAACAGAAGCGTTTAGTAATATGAAAATTCTCGAACGCTTTTTGTACTGATAAATATTGTTCAATGCCTTTTTGCGCTTCATCCCACAAATCAACATAAATAAAATCATATTGTCTATCTTGCGTACTATTCAAATAATCCAAAGCATCAGCGCAGATTACGTTAACATTTTTGTTTTGTGGAAACAGGGGCAGCAGTATGTTTTTAAATAAACTGATTAGCTCTAAGTTATTTTCTACGACATCGATTTCGTTCACATCTTGTTTTAAAGAAGCCAAATAGGCAAAATAACCGAGTTTCAAACCAAGAATTAATATTTTACCTTTGGCTATCTGTAAAGGAATCTTTGATAATTTGATGTCTAAAGGAGTGATAGATAGTTTGTGTTTGTTTCTTAAAATTAAAGTTGGACAATCAAAAGCTTTGTTAAAAAATCCATAATCCATTTTAAGCATCATCGTTTCGCCAGAAGCATATTGTTCGCCATATTTAAACAAACCAAAAGCGGGAATTTTTTCACTCGGTATAGCATCAACAAAAGTTTTTAAATATGGATCACAATCGTATTCTTTGGTTGATAACAAATGAGTGTCCCACAATAAATTGTCTAATATAAATGCACTATTGGAGGGATAACTCTTCAGGATTTCATCAATAAAATTCTTCTTAATACTGAAAGAGTCCATTTCATTATTAAAAGAAAAACTTCGCACTGATTTTGACACTTTTTCGTCTTTTTCAATTAAGCAAATGTAGGATAGATATTCGAGGTTATTTTTGTGTGTTTGAAATAGTAATTCAAACTTATTTTTTTCTGACTTATTTTCAAAATCAAAACGCATTTTCTTATTTGACCTTTTTTGCTATTTGCTCATAGAAGCGTGGATCAAATGGTAAACGTGAAATTGGAACAATAGAAATATATCCGTCTAAAATTTGGCGTGTGTCTGCATCTGGAGGAAGATTTTTACTATCCTCAAAATCACGTTGCGCTAAATAGGTATCGCCATTTTTTATAAAATAATGGTTATCACTGCGACAATATAAGCGACCAATCTTAATACCCTTTGGCGGAATATTTTTAGGGAAATTAACATTCAACACATAGTCTTCTGACAATAAATCGTATTTATTAATGAATTCCCACACCTCTTCGAAATGGTCTATTAAAGGGGTAAAGTTATGGTGAGGAGAAGAAAACGCAACTGTTTTAATTTTATGGATAGAAGCAGTTAAAGCTCCGCCGATGGTGCCTGAAAACAAAACATCGTATGAAAGATTTAAGCCATCATTACAGCCCGACACCACTAAGTCATATTTTTGATTCAAGCCAAATAGAGCAAACATCGCACAATCTGCGGGTGTACCATGAACGGCGTAAACATTATCTGCAATCCGATCAACTGTTAAAGCATCAGTAATTGTTAGTGAAACACTTTTTGCAGACATGCCATGAAATGGAGCGACAACTGTCACTTCACCGATTTTTTGTAATTTCTCATATAGGATCTTTAGTCCCTCGGCTTGATAACCATCGTCATTTATTAATAAGATTTTCATATTGTATATTTTCCTTTAAAAATGAGGAAAATAAAAGAGGGAATGTCCTTCCCTCAATTATTATTTAACAAAATTATTGTTGAACGACTTTGTTTTCTTTAATGATTTTGTCCTTTAAGTATTCAGGAACTTCTTCGTAAGAAACAAATTCACGAGTGAAATAACCAGAAGCTTGAGTGATGGATTTGAGTTGAGTGACATAGTCAGTAATTTCAGATTCAGGAACTAAAGCTTCGATATCTTGCATGCCATCATGTTCTTCCATGTTTTGGATGCGAGCGCGTCTTGTGTTTAAGTCAGACATAACATCACCAGTGTATTGGACTGGGGCATAAACGTGGATACGCATAATTGGTTCAAGAATAATTGGTTTACATCTTAGATATGCATCTTTGAAAGCAAGGATACCAGCCATTTTGAAAGCTTGCTCGTTACTATCAACTGGATGATATTTACCGTCGATAAGCACACCTTTAACACCGATGACTGGGAAACCAGCGAGTAAGCCAGCATTTAATACTTCAAAGAAACCTTTTTCAACAGCTGGGAAGTAATTCTTAGGAACAGCACCACCGAAAACTTCTTCGGCAAAAACATTTTCCTCAGATGGTTCAAAGCGCATTTTAACAACGCCGTAGAAACCACTACCACCAGATTGTTTAACGTAACGACCATCGCCTTCGGCGGTCGCTTTAATTGATTCGCGATAAACAACTTTCATTGGTTCAGTTGTTAAATCAACTTTATATATGTTTTTTAATTTTTCGATGACGAAGTTAATGTGAGAGTCAGAAACACCGCCGAGGAGTAGTTGTCTAGTCTCGACATTACGTTTTACTTCGATACATGGGTCTTCTAGTTGCAATTTAGCCAAAGCTGGACCAATCTTTGATTCGTCATTCTTGTTAGCCACAACAATGGCTTTGAAAATAACAGCGGATGGATAGCCAACCGGAGGATAAACAATTTTGTTTTTTGGTGCGGATAATGTCATACCAGAAATAACGCCATCTAAACGAGTGATTGCACCAATATCGCCAGCGTGTAATTCAGTAATTGAATTCATTGTCTTACCGCTGACGGCGTAGAGCATGGACAATCTTTGCGAATCATTACCGAATGCAATATCTTCACCAGTTTTTAAGACACCCGAAATAACTTTAACTAGGTTGATAACACCTGAATATGGATCGACTAATGTCTTAAAAACATAGGCGGACACAGGTTCATCATCTTTGGTGGTGCGTTGAATGGTTTTGCCAAATTCGTCAACACCCTTATGGACTTTACCGGCAGGCGAAGGAACAAAGTTTACGATTGTTTCTAGTAATAAGTTAACACCAATATTTTTTAAGGCATTACCAAATAAAATTGGTGAGAAAGCCGAGTTGGCTAAACCTTGTTGCAATGATTTAGTTATTTCTTCATTTGTGAATTCTTCACCACCGAAGAATTTTTCTAATAAGACGTCGTCTGTTTTGGCGACTTCCTCCATTAATGCACTGCGCTTTTCTTCGACCTTTCCTGCAAAGTCTCCAGGCATATCGCCTGCTTTGCCATCTGCTTTAATGAAGGTGTTATTAATTAAATCTGCAAAACCATCAAAGGCTGCGCTTTGGCCATGTGGGTAGGCAAAGCAAACTGCTTCTTTGGTCAAATGGTCTTTGATTGCCGCTAAGACACCATCAATATCGACACCATCCTTATCCATTTTGTTAACAAATAAGATGGTTGGGATGCCTTTACGACGTAGAGCGTTGAAGTGTTTAATGGTACCGACTTGGATACCAGAAGCAG
>JAAYCD010000088.1 GCA_012744375.1 Erysipelotrichaceae bacterium
ACTGCGTTGTTATTCCGCTAGGAAGAAGCATGCCTGCTCCCACCTACTTAGGCTTAGCCATTAACCCAAGAAACATAACATTATTTTACTTGAGCAAAAGAAAAACCCTATATTTAGGGTAAAAAAAAGGACATCTCGTGGTGTCCTTTTTTAATTGTTTAGTTTGTTGCCTATATTAGATGTGAGCGTAAATCTCAATCAGAATGGCGACGAAGAAGAAGACTATAGCGCAAACAAGAGTGAGAATTGAGACCACTTTTTCAGCGCCTCTTTCTTTCGTCTTAACAAAAATATTTAATCCGCCACCAGTAATAGCGCCGGAAGCACCTTCTGATTTACCGCCTTGAAGCAAACATAAGATAATGATGATGATAGCAACAGCTAACATAATCCAGTCATACCAATTTAACATAACTTATTCTTCCTTTCTTATTCGCTGCTAATAAATAATATTAGAATGGCAGCAATAACGCAATAATTTTTATAGTGCAGCCTTCATTTCGAGAACAATGTCGCGCAGTTCTGCCGCTCTTTCAAAGTCAAACTCCTTAGCTGCTTGTCGCATTTGTTTTTCGAGTTCCTTAATCTTGGCCTCGATTTGGGCGCGACTGCCGTGCTTGGTTATATTTATCATATCACTAATCTCATCATCGCTGTTATGGATTGGAGGACGCACTTCTTTAATGATGGTGCGTGGGATGATGCCGTTTTCTATATTATATGCTTCTTGAATACTGCGTCGACGATTGGTTTCTTCAATACAAGCGCGCATTGAATCGGTCATGTTGTCAGCGTACATGATGACTAAACCGTTTGCGTTTCTGGCTGCACGACCAGTGATTTGAATTAATGAACGTTTACTTCTTAAGAAACCTTCCTTATCAGCATCAAAGATAGCAATCAAAGAAACCTCCGGAATATCCAAACCCTCTCTTAGTAGGTTAATACCAACCAGTACATCATATTTGCCTTTTCTTAGTTGATAGATTATTTCACTGCGTTCCAGTGTTTTTGTTTCATGGTGTAAATATACCGTTTTTATGCCTTTATCTTTTAAGAATGAGGTGAGGTCTTCCGCCATTCTGATGGTCAAAGTAACAACCATTGTTTTTTCATTTCGAGCAATGCGTTTTTTGATTTCTGATACCAAATCATCAACCTGTCCAAGTGTTCTTCTGACTTCAATTTGAGGATCAAGCAGACCAGTTGGCCGAATAATTTGTTCTGCAGATACTTGTCCGATTTTCCCCAGTTCATAATCTCCAGGAGTCGCACTGGTACACAAAACGTATGGCATAACTGATTCAAATTCTGCGAAATTTAATGGACGATTATCCAATGCAGAAGGCAGTCTAAAACCATATTCAACAAGCGTCGTTTTTCTTGCCCTATCACCATTATACATTCCCCTGATTTGTGGGAATGTGGCGTGGGATTCATCGATGATTAATAAAAAATCGTCCTTGGGAAAATAATCTAACAAACACCAGGGTCTTTCTCCTGGCTTGCGTTTATCAATGTGCCTGGAGTAATTTTCAATTCCTGGACACATACCAAATTCTAGCAAGCTTTCGATATCTTGATTGGTACGCATTTGTAAGCGTTCAGCCTCTAACAATTTGTCGTTTTCTTTATAAAATCTGAGTCTTTCTTCAAGCTCAATTTTTATAGTTTCACAAGCTTGTTTGATTCTTTCACGTGTGGAAGCATGGTCATAGGCAGGAAAAATTGGAAAAGTGTGATACGTGTGTTTGATTTC
>JAAYCD010000043.1 GCA_012744375.1 Erysipelotrichaceae bacterium
AATTCGTTTTGTATACGTATTTCTTTTAAACGTTTAGCAATTGTCTCTTTAAGTTCCATCGTTATGAATTATAACACGAAATTATTATAAAAATATTTAATGGCACGAAATCGTCCCGAAGCGCGGTACGAAATCGTCCTATTCACAAAAATAATGTAGTGATGCAATCGGCATATTGTTTGTGTCATTATTTTTATAAAGTTTAAAATCTGTGCTCTCAATATAATCAAAAGTGTAAATATAAAGAAGAAAATGAGATCAAAAATAAAAAACAATTGGTAAAAAATTGGCTCTTTGAAATTTAAGGTGGAGTCATTTATTTGCTTGTCCCCGCCAGATTTCATAGATATTGAACTATAGATAAGAAAAGGCCTCTATAATTGAATTGCTGAAGTTCAAATAAGGAGGTCTTTTCATATGGATTTTAACACAGCATTATTTAGATTTGGTTTAGATAGTTCAAATTTCGTTAATAAGCCAATCAATCAGCTCGAAATACCAGGAGGCTTTATCTATGAAGTTGAGGAGGAATGCAAGCATAAAATGTGCCCTTTTTGCAACCACCAAAATATGTTTGTTCATGACTATAAATGGATAGAAGTTAAATTATCTTCAACCATTGGAGTAAAGGAATGTTTAAGAATAAGAAGAATCAGATATCGCTGTCCAACCTGTCATAAAACACATTGTTTCGAACTCAATAAGCTAAAAAGAAATGAAACCATTAGTCAGTTTGTTAAAACAGCAATTGTTAATGAATTTAAATCGCTGCAATCATTTACTTCGATTGCTCGCCGCTACGACATATCCACAAATACCGTGATTAATATCTTTGACAAATACACTAAAATTACGCCTAGAAGACCACTGCCTGAATATCTATGTATCGATGAAAAACATTTTGAAGGAGAAAAAGACGGCAAGTACTGTGTTATCTTATCTAGTTTCTTTACTGGTGAAGTAATCGACGTGATTGAGAACCGACAAATGCCTTATTTAGATGAATACTTTTCTCATATTTCTTATAAAGAAAGAAATCAGGTAAAGGTATTTATTTCTGATATGTATGATGGCTATGCGACCATTAAGAAGAAGTATTTTCCAAAAGCTTTGTTTGTTGTTGATTTGTTTCATGTCATTAAACTACTCGTCGAAACAGTCAAGAAAATACGAATTAGAACCTACAACCAATACTGTTTAGATGACACGATTGAAAGACAGTTTATGAAATCAAACTGGAAGATTTTTCTTTGTGATCAATATAAAATCGCTAAAAACGAATATCATTCTGAGAAGTATAAAGAGACGCTTTCTTATGGAGAAATAATCTTGAGATGTATCAGGCTAAATCCTGCTTTTTGGGATGGCTATAACATCTTACAAGAAGTGCTTCATTATGATTTATATGATACTTATATAGAAGCTGAGAAGTTCGTCAAAAGAATCGTCGCCAAGCTGAATACAACTGGTGATGAACTACTATTAAAGGTCGCGGCTTCTTATCAAAAATGGTTGGTCGGAATTGTTTCGGGATTAGCTAAAAATCAGACTGGTAAACGCTTTTCAAACGCTATCGCAGAAAGTAATAATTCACACATTCAACGCATCATAAATGTCGCTTATGGCTATCGAAATTTTTCTAGATTTAAAGCAAGAATCATGCTGCTTTTAGCCTATAAAAATCAAAGGTGATGCACCCTTGCGAGTACACCACCCTAGATTTCATAGATTTTGTGGTTTTGATTCAAGACTCCACGCTAGACCACCCTAGATTTC
>JAAYCD010000008.1 GCA_012744375.1 Erysipelotrichaceae bacterium
GCATGCTTAAGAACGGGACTTGTTTCGAAACTATTTAGATTATAAATCATTTTTTGGTTTTTACATAATTTGATAGTTGTTTTTGTCGTGGAATGAATTTTTTGCTTGATTTTGCTTATCTAATTTTAGTGCTTATATAAAACTACTTTTGTTCAAGAGCTTTTGTTTCGGTATAATCTAGTTCTTTGATTTCTGGCTCTTTTTCTTCTGGAACTTCATCAGCTTTTACATCGGCAACAACCGCACCTTCTTTAGGTTCCTTTTTAGTAGGAGTTTTCTTTTCTTTCTTTTTAGCAGGAGCGCCAGTTTTGTCGATTGGAGCCTTTTTAACTGAACCAATCATTTGGATAATACCGAGCACCAATTGATAAATACCAGCGGCAACGAGTAAGACGCCAGCGAGAATTGAAAAACCTTTTTCAATAATATCGCGGAAAGAAACTGGGAGTAACGCTAATATGCCGATGGCAATGAAAATAGCGGAAACAATATAAGTGATGATAATTGGAGCAAGTTTTGACCGATCAATTACCGTTAAAACGATTGCCTTAATAAGTTCGATGCCACCAACGACAATGAAGAAAATAGCAAGCAATTTAACAATGTAATCCAGTAAAACAATTTCCTTTGTTAGTAGGAAAATACCAAAAGCAACTGAGGCAGACCCATACAATAAACCATTGGTAAACACTTTCTTTGGTTCAAAGACAAATGCGGCAACGATTGTAAAGATGCCGAATAAAAACAAAATCACTGTAGCAATGATGTTTAAAGCGGTTTGAAGAACTCCTTCTTCGCCCGTAGCGACAAAAACGATTATGAGTGCCCCACCGAATAGTAGGAGAATTGAGAGAATTAATTGGAGCCAAATGTATTTACCGAATAAACTTTTCATGTGGATTTCCTCCTTAAATATCATTATATTAGTTTCAAAAGGAAAATATTACAAATATTATGAAAGAAAAATTATTAAGAGACTATGCGCGTTTAATCGCGGTCCAGGGCGGGCATGTCGTTAAAGGTGATGAGGTGTGGATAAATGCCGGATTGGATCAACCTGAATTCGTTACATTGGTCGTTGAAGAATGTTATAAAGCTGGTGCCAAAAGTGTGACAGTTTATTGGCATCACGACCCAGTGAGCAAGCTTGGTTATAAATATGAAGGTGTATCAACTTTAGGTAAAGTTAGTCCAATGATGATAACCAAATACAAATATTGGGTAAAAAAATTACCAACTATTTTGCATATTATTTCTGATGATCCAGATGCAATGAAAGGTGTTAACCAAGCAAAAGTTGCAAAAATCCAAGCTAAACGCTATCCACAAATTAAAAAGTATCGGAATGCTTTTGATGGGAAATATAAATGGTGTATTGCTGCAGTGCCAGGAAAAGCATGGGCGAAAAAAGTTTTCCCTAAATTGGACGAAGCGGCAGCAGTTGAAGCTTTGTGGACAGCAATCCTTAAAACCTCACGTGTTGATGGAAATGATCCGGTTAAGAACTGGGATGACCATAATGCTTTCTTAGTTAAGCAAAAAGAAAAATTGGATAGTTTAAATCTTAAAGAACTCTATTATAAATCAAGTAATGGAACTGATTTCCGTGTTGAATTAATTGAAGGTATGCGCTGGGGTGCTGGTATTGAACACGCACCAAACAAAGGCCAATTCAATCCAAACATTCCAACCGAAGAAGTGTTCACTACGCCAATGAAAGGCAAAGCAGAAGGCACATTAGTGGCCTCTAAACCTCTTTCTTATAATGGCGAATTAATCGAAGACTTCTCTGTGACTTTCAAAGAAGGTAAAGTTACTGCGGTTAAAGCCAGAAAAAAACAGGAGTTGTTAGAAAAACTTGTTAGTATGGATGCCGGTGCAGGAATGCTTGGCGAAGTTGCTATAGTGCCATTTGAATCTCCAGTAAATCAAACAGGCATTTTGTTCTATAACACCCTGTTCGATGAAAACGCCTGTTGTCATTTCGCTTTAGGTTTTGGTTTTCCTGAATTGTATCCTGGTGCACTAGAAATGAATATGGAACAAAGAGGGGCGGTCGGCATAAATGACTCAATGATCCACGTTGACTTCATGGTCGGTACCGCCGATTTATCGATTATTGGCGTGACAAAAAATGGAGAAAAAATTCACATATTTAAAGACGGAACCTGGGCCATATAATTAACGACAAATTATTAAATTAATTCTCAGTTAAACCAATAATTTCATTCATTAAAATTGTCTTCCGATTTACGAGGACAATTTTTTTGTTTATTGGATCAATTTTACTAATAATTGCAACCACGGTATTGACCTTTTCATCTCTCCAATAGGTTATAGTCAATTCTTGCCCATGATAATTTACGAGAATATTATTTATTATTTCTGCTTCGTCTGAAGATATTTTTGGTTTATTAATTTTTTGGTTTTTTTCATGCAATTTTTTTAAATAATTATCTTGCTCATTTAACGATTTATATGGAGCCCATTTTTTCATTCCCCGTTCGCTCATTTACGATGCCCTCCAATGTATTTATTGCGTTCTCTAATGGTACTTTCTTTTAATAAAGAGGAACCACGTAGCACTGCATTTTTCCCAAATTTACTTTGCAGCATGTCGATTGTTTTTTGCAAATCATGTCTACGTACCTGCTCTTTATCATCTTCAAAAAGATTCAATTGTTGGTGAGAGGCTTCAGATAATTGACCAAAAGCGATACCAATACGTCTAATTGGTAAGTCTTTTACATAACGATTGTATAGTTCTATAAGCACATTCAAAATTACTTCACTGTCATCGGTTGGGGAAAGTAAAGTGGTGCGTCTAGCAAACCCGCCAAGGTTTTTGGAATAACCGATGTAGAGCGAGACCACACCGGTCATTTTATTGTCTGTTCGCATTCTAGAAGCTAAGGCATCAGCCATCTCCCTGATTACGGTCGTTGTCTCGTTTTTTACATAGTCTCTAAATAGCACTTGCCCTAAAGAAAAACTCTTCTCGCTCGGTTCATATTTTTCGTGGATATCGGCTTCATCAATACCATTTGCATGTCGCCAAAGTTGTTCGCCAATAATACCGAATTTTGTTTTTAAAAAATTGATATCGGAAACAGCAAGGTCGCGTAAGCAAAACAAACCAAGCGCATTTAACTTGGCTTCTGTTCTAGAACCAATACCCCATACTTTGCTAAGCGGAGTAATTGGCCAAACCTTATTTTCTATGTCTTCAGTGGTTACTTTTGCGACGCCATTTTTTTCTTTTTTTGCGTATATGTCAAGAGCGATCTTGGCAAGAAAGAAGTTGTCACCTATGCCAGCGGTAGCTTGGAGACCAGTATCTTCCTTGATTTGATTTAAAATCGCCGTAATCATTTGCAAAGGTGTCTTGTTGTAATATGAAAGATAAGTGGTTAAATCAACAAAAGCCTCATCAATCGAATAAACATGGACATCTTCCTCGGCGACAAACTGATATAAGACATTAATAACATCTGCGCTTTTTTCTAGATATCTTTCCATGCGTGGTACGGCATATATATAATCGAATTTCTTCGGTAAATCTTTAATGCGACAGCGCGATGGTATTCCTTGTTTTTTAAGAAATGATGACACGCTTAAAACAATCGTATTGGTGCCACGATCCTTATCGGCGACGACCAGCGGAACTTTCCAAGGATCCAGTCCACGATCGAGACACTCAACATACGAATAAAAAGCTTTTAAATCGATAACTGCAATTGTTCGCTTACCCATAGTAATTATATTATACAAAAGTCTATCGTCCCTTTTCAGTCTTGACATCAATTTTAAATAGATTTTTTTAGGGACACAAAATCGCCTTAAACTTGTATATTCGTGCTAGTGAAACGATAATATTAAAGGAGGCTGTTATTATGCAAGAAGCAATCCTAACAATTTTAATTGTCTTATCGGTATTATTTTTAGTCGCATTAGTGGCTGGTGTGCTTTTTATTACTAAGTATTTGAAAAGACCAACAAATGCTTCGGCGGAACAATTAAAGGAAATCGGCGCATTACAGCAACAAATTAGTTCTGTAACTGATCAAATAAAAGTAAATCTCAAATTATCGGTAGCGGAAGAAATGAACCGAGTAATTGAACAAAGTGGTAAAGCTAGCGAAACCAATAATGAAAAGTTAGAACGCTTCCAAAAAAACATTACCGAATCTTTAATCGGTCGTTTTGATGCTTTAAACAAACAGATTGATGCCAAACTAATCGAGATTAATAAAAGAGTCGACGAAAGATTGTCTGAAGGCTTTAAAAATACAAGTGAGACAATGACCCAGGTTCGTGAGAGACTCCAAGCTATTGATGCTGCTCAACAAAACATTGAAAAACTATCAAAAGATGTTGTTTCGTTAAGAAGTGTTCTTGAAGGCAACCAAAGCCGTGGACAATTCGGTGAATATCAACTATCAATGGTACTTCATAATGTTTTCGGAGATACTACTGGCTGTTATGAAGAGCAATATACCCTGAAAAAAGCAAGAGATGGCAGTGATGTGCGTGCTGATGCAGTTGTTTTTATGCCAGAACCAAAGAAAATGATTTGCATCGACTCAAAATTCCCATTCCAAGATTATCAACGTATTTTCGATAGCGATGATAATGAAGAAAAAGCCAAGCTTACCAAAGAATTTGGCGCTGCGGTAAAAAAACATATCACGGCAATTAAAGATAAATACATTATTCCTGGAAAAACAGCTCCGGAAGCGTTAATGTTTATTCCTAATGATGGTGTGTTTGCCTTTATTCATCACAACCTAGAGGATGTGGTCGAATATTCGCGTAGCCAAAAAATTATCATTACTAGTCCATCGACCCTACCCGCTATTTTGGTCACTATTAATATGGTTAGAATCGAAGTCGAAAGAAGTAAAAACGCCGAGGTAATTAGCAAACACCTGCAACGTTTAGCCAAAGATTTCGAATTATTCGGTAGAGAATGGAATAAATTCTCTAGTGCATTAGAACAAACAACCAAACAAAAAGATAAATTTGATACACGTGTCGACCGCCTAACTGGCAAGTTCCAAGCCATTGCCAGTAATAGCGACCTCAGTGATGAACCAGTTCAAATCACAGAGAACAAAGATGAAGAAAGCTAACTTAACTAATTTATCCAATTCATTCCTCGCACACTTTGGTGCGCCGACTTTTCACGCTACTATTCCTGAAATCGATAATGTTTTAAAAGACCACAAGAAAGTAGTGGTTTTGCTATTTGATGGTATGGGGCAAAACATCATTAGAAAACATCTTAACGCCAACTCCTGTATAAGAAAAAACTACTTAACAACCATTGAATCGACTTTTCCCCCAACAACAACCGCGGCAACAACGGCCTTTTTAACTGCGTTATCACCAATTGAAACTGGTTGGTTGGCGTGGGCACAATATTTTGAGAGTTATAAACGCAACATAATTCTTTTTAAGGGCAGCGATTATAATACAGGTGAACAATTAATGCCTCATGATTTAGCCTGGAAAATCTTACCTCTTAATCATATCTTTGATATTATCAAAAAATATAGTCCTGATACGGATGTCTTTGATATTAAATGTTATCCAATTCAAGAAGCTGGGCCAAAAAGTATTAAAGATTTATATAAACGCATTAATGATACTTTAAAGAAAACGGACAAATGTTTTGCATATTTTTATATTGATTCTCCTGATTTAGAAATGCATGTTAATGGCATTGACCACCCATTGGTAAAACAACAAGTGCAAGCCATTAATCAGCTTGTGATGCGCGCAGTAAAGAAAAATCCTGACACTTTGTTTTTTACTATTGCTGATCACGGACATATCAATGTCAAATATCTCGACATATGCGACCACGATGATTTATATAGACTATTAACCAAACCTATTTCTTTTGAAAAAAGAACGCCTTGTTTCTTCGTCGAACAAAAAGACCATGATTTATTCATGAAATTATTTAACAAATATTATGGGAAACACTTCTCTTTGTTTACAAAAGAGGAAGTATTGAATAGACAATTATTTGGAGAAGGAAAAATTAATCCAAAAGCAGTTGAATTTATCGGTGACTTTATTGCTACGAGCAAAGATGAATATAGCATTTATGCTTCCAAAGAAATGGTGGATTTAGAGTTATTAAAAGGTCATCACGCTGGCCATACAAAAGAAGAAATGTTGATAGATGTTTCTGTTTTTAATGTTTGATTGATTTTTTCTTTTAAAAAAACTATTATTAATACCGCTTGGGTCCATAGCTCAGCTGGGAGAGCGCCTCGTTCGCAACGAGGAGGTCGGGGGTCCGAATCCCCTTGGATCCACCATATTGAATGCATAGGTTTGATACAATGTCAGACCTTTTTTATTTGTTGGCAGAAAGGGGAAAATCTCCTATTCGCCAGTTTTGTAGAGACCTGTGGTAGTCAGTTTTTAGGCTATTATTAGGTGGCTTTCTTATGAAAAAGAGAACGTTGTGGCAAAGTCCTTATATAATTCGCTCGGATTTTGTGAAAACGGGGAAATGTGTGGCGAAGAAATTGTCGCTATTCTGCCTTTATCAGTCTAGACAAGGTTCGAACAACATATTACACCAACACTTTTTATAGAGCGTTACCTTGGTATATCGTTTACGCAATCGTTATAATTGAGTTAAGTGTAGCAAGAGAAAAAGAAAAAAACTTTGAAACGAACAAGTGATATCGTTTTTTATACTCGTGCCTTAACACAAAACATCAAAGGAAGTAATTAACTATTAAAAATCAAGAGAAATATTAATTTGTATAATGAAAACAGTTCTCTTTGTGGAACTTTCTCTTATAGATTACATAGTAATCACTCGCTACTAGCGATTACTTAGAATTAATTAAGTCGAAACGAGAGTGACTTGTTTCTAACTTATAAATTAGTCTTACTAGCTTGCGGGCTAAGTGAGATAAGGCAACTCGATGCGATTTGCCCTCATCACGCTTCTTATGGTAGAAGTCATAAAACAC
>JAAYCD010000090.1 GCA_012744375.1 Erysipelotrichaceae bacterium
TGGCCCGAATTACTCCCAAACAGTCAAAGCTGTAAATATGAAAATACAGGTACACAGCATAGTTAGATTATACCCGGGAAAGGAATTGTTATCTAATCACAATCCGGGCACGATTAGATAATACGTATTAATATGGATAATTTTTTTAACTCAATTGAAGAAGTAATTCAAGATATTAAACAAGGAAAACCAATTATCATTGTCGATGATTACGATGAAGAAAATACTGGTGACTTTTTCGTGGCTGCGGAAAAAGTCACTTTAGAAACATTAAATCTAATAGAGAAATTTTCAAAAGGAATCGTCAATATTACGACCGAAAAAGCAAGGTTTCTCGAGTTGAATGTTCATGCGCTATATGAACAAACAATAACTGCTTATAAAACCGCGAAAGTATTGTCACTTGAAGTGGTTGGCGAAGGAAATAGCAACGAAAAAATACTAAAAACCATTCACGCAATTTTAGATTCAAAATCTAAACCAGAGCAATTCAAACAACCCGGAGTTATTTATCCAATTATTTATCGCCAAGGCGGTGTTTTAAAACGCGCTGGTAGACCAGAAGCTTCTGTCGACCTAGCAAAGCTCTCGGGTTTATATCCTGCTGGAGTCACCTCTTTAATCGTAAAAGAAAACGGCGAACCATATTTACTAAACGAATTAAAGGAATTGGCCCATCTGTTGGGCGTAAAGTGGACAGCGGTATCAAGTCTAATTGAATATAGAAAAGCTCGTGAAAATCTCGTTAAACGGGCAGCTGAAGCCAATTTACCAACCCATCACGGAAATTTCAAAATTATTGGGTTTGAAAATGCGATTACCGGCGAACACCATGTCGCTCTTGTCCAAGGGGAAATTAAACCCGGAGAACCAGTTTTAGTCAGAGTTCATTCTGAGTGTTTGACGGGCGATGCTTTTGGTTCGTTGAAGTGCGATTGTGGTGAACAATTACAAGCAGCACTAGATAAAATCAACGAAGCTGGTAAAGGAGTGTTGGTGTATATGCGTCAAGAAGGTAGAGGCATTGGTTTAATCAATAAAATCAAAGCCTATAATTTACAAGATCAAGGCATGGACACCGTTCAAGCTAATTTGGCATTGGGGTTTGCCGAAGACCTAAGAGACTATGGCATTGGGGCACAAATTCTTTTGGATTTGGGTGTCACTAAAGTGAAATTAATGACCAATAACCCTCTTAAACTTTCGGGCTTAAGTGGTTATGGAATAGAAATCGTTGAAAGAGTGCCAATCCAACTTAATCATAATGAGCGGAATGAATATTATTTGAAGACTAAAAGAGATAAGATGGGGCACATGTTGAAGTTTAAGGATTAAATTTTTAATGGCCCGAACTAGAAGGATATTTTAATATATTATTAAGTATCGGGGAGAAAAAAATGAAAACATTAGGTAATATTCTTTGGTTTGTTTTTGTTGGTTGGTGGTCATGTATTTTATGGGTTCTTGAAGGAGTGCTTTGGTGCATTATTATCATCGGCATCCCTTTTGGAAAACAATGTTTCAAAATAGCTGGGTTGTCTTTGTTGCCTTTTGGAAAAGATGTGAAGATTAATTTTGATGAACACCCAGTAGCCAACCTATTTTGGATAATATTGTTCGGTTGGGAAATGGCCATTTTTTATCTTATTTCTTCGTTTTTGCTTTGCATAACCATCATAGGTATTCCATTTGCAAAACAAAGCTTTAAAATGGCGAAAGTAGCCTTTATACCATTTGGTGTGAAGATTAAATAGTTAATCTAAAAACCATAAAAAATTTCAGTATTATTATTTTAATCTGCCACCTTTTTCATTGTGAGCTCACACTTTTTTGGTTAAGATATCGATATGATAAATGTAGTTCATATGAATGATTCATTCACTGGAGTTAATAATGGATAAGTTCGTTAAAGATTTATTAACAGAAGATGTATTAATAGAAGTGGCAAACCGCTACAACGTTAATAAAGAAAACCTCTATTTTGTTGGGGGTTTTGAAAACTTTATATATGGTTATGACCGCGACAATCAATCGTATATCGTCAGAATATCTCATAGCAGTCATCGCGATTTAGCAGACATAGAATCCGAGTTAGATTTTGTTTTTTATTTAGCAAAAAATGGGGCGAAAGTCTCAATGCCTATTATGACAATTTCTAATAATTTGGTGGAAAAAATTGATGCGGCTGACGGATCTTATTTTATTATTTCCGCTTTTTCCAAAGCTGACGGCAAAGAACCTAGTCCGGAAAATTATCACGAAACATTTTTCTATAATTATGGAAAAACAATTGGACAATTTCATAAATTAACTCAAATGTATACACCAAGCGAGGAAATTAAAAAGAGATTTGCGTGGAATGAAGATCAACTTATCATTGAATCAGATAAATATGTGCGAGAAGAAGATGCGCTCATTTTAGATAGGCTAAAAGAAGTGGTGATAGAAATATGTGAAATTCCCACAAATAAAAATAACTATGGATTAATCCATACTGATGTCCACATGGGCAACTTCTTTGTTGGTGAAAATGAATTAACAGTCTTCGATTTTGATGATGCAGCTTATCAGCATTTTGTTAGCGATATCGCTATCGCTTTATTTTATTACATCTGGTTTACCAAAGAAGCAGACCGCCTTAATAAAGCAGACTTTTTCATGACCCATTTTATGAAAGGGTATCGTTCAGAATTTAAATTATCTAAAAACGATTTTTTAAACATCACAAAATTTTTAAAACTAAGAGAAATTATTTTATATCTAGTTATTTTTAAAACTGTTGATGTAGAAAACAGCAATTTTGCCAAAGCTTACATTAAGTTATATCGCGATAAAATTATCAATAAAGTTCCGTTTGTATCATTAGATTTTGCAAAATATCTTTAATAAATATTTAATTGCCACCAAATTAAAAATTTTTAAATAAATTTATTCGCTGACGGAAGGTTTTTCTTTCTTCTTATATTTCTTCTCAAAGATAATGATTCCCACCAATCCACCTATACCAACAAATGTTGCTATAATGCCGAAGATAAAACTAGTGTCGGTATAAACAATTTTAATGGTGTGCTCACCAAGACCAATGTTGGTCAATCTTGTGCCTATAAATACATTTAACATTGTTTCTGATTTCATCGCCTTACCGTCGATATATACTTTGAAGTATTTTTCAAAAGGTAGGGTAAAATAAAGTGCTTGATTTTCCTTTGTTACAGTAAAAGTTCCTTCTAGACCATATGAGAATCTACCACCGATAACTTTTAAATTCATGCTCGCTTGAGCCTTGATAGCGGCAATATATTCACCAAGCACATCGATATCTTCGGCATAAAGTTCTGGAATAAACTCAAAATCATTGAGTAGGTTTTGGAAATTGATAGTTAAGGTATGTAAACTACCATAACCATTTTTCGCTACTCCCCTAAGTCCTTTGTGCCAATAAGATGACAATTCATATCGATTGTTATCGACATAATATATTGTGTTATCAAGAGTGTTCTTATCGCCGACATATAAGTTGTAATTACCTCCAGCAGGTTCTTTAAAAGTAATAGTAACTGAACCAGCATTACCATTGGTAGAAGTCAAACGAACGCGACCCCATTCGTCTTCGGTATAACTAAGGTTTGCTAATTGATAATTGGTAATTTCTAAAGGTATAAA
>JAAYCD010000004.1 GCA_012744375.1 Erysipelotrichaceae bacterium
ATTCTTTGGGATTTTATTTTATTCCAAATGTTGAAACTAAAAGCATCATATCTATCGTGATTCCGTACGAATCAAAAAAAGCCATTTATATAGAGAGGTTTAGGGAAGATGAAAAACCTGCCTCCCATTATTATGTTCCGGACTCCCATATTCTTTATTTGAATAAACTGTGTTATTCGTTTGATAAAAATGTCGGCAATGGATTATTGGTTTCAACAGAAAGAAGCGAACTCGAAATTCTTATGAGTAACAACAAGAAATAATTTTCCTGCTGACAACATCGTCAAAGCGCGGCAGTCTTTAAGTATATCTTTACAGAAAGAGAGCGCGCCATGACTGATGAAATTCAATTACGGTGCCAATTTGCATTGGCTATCGTAGACTCGATCTGGCTAAAGGGTAAAATCTCTGATGAAGAAAGGCTTAAAGCGAGGCTCCTAGTTATAGAAAAATACGCACGATTTGAAGAGAAACAATTGATATTAAAAAAGTATAAAAGATAGGTTCAAGTCCTGTCACCTCAGCGTTTTTGTATCAAAGAGCTTCTCACACCTATCGGAAAAAGCTTATTTCTTATCAGCAATATTCTTCTAGCCCATCTATAAAATGCGATATTGATACAAATTCAGTATCGTTTTTGTTAGAAAAAAGTTATAAGCGTTTTATGACGTCTATTATCGTTAAAAAAAGATAAGTTTTCGATTGTGGGTCAAACATCAATCGGTAAAGTACTTTTTTTGTGCTATTAATCAAATGATTTAACACAAAAGAGTGAAACGTTTTTAAATAATCTTCTGATGTCAACATTTAATAAATTGTATTGATGTCTATTTTCTTGCTATATAATGGTCTTATAGTATCGAATCTTTGGAGTTTTTTATGAAAAGAATTTTTGCCTTTTTTGCCACTTTTTTCCTAATTACAACATGCGCTAGTTTGCCCGGTTTAAAAGAAAATGAGCAACGATATAACGCGAAAATGTCTGATGCCTCTGTGCAGAATCTTTTCGACAATTTTGTTGACAACCAAGAAGAAATATTCCTACATAATTATGCAACAACATATTTTTCTAATTTGAGGAGTCGGTTTGGAATTAATAGCCATGGAACTTGCTCATATGTGGCCGCAGGGATGCTATTAAATTTTTACGATTCTTATTGGAATGACGATTTTGTCGATGGTGCTTTTGAGGAAAATGCCACTTATGTATTACCTCATTTACAAAACATTAATCTCGATTACCCACCTTTTGACACGGAATCACCTGGAATTAGATCGGAGATATTTGAAGATGTAGAACAATTGAGTTTGAGCGACTATCAAGCATATGTTGTCGCCAACGAAAACAATTATTTGCAGAGTTATTTAATAAATCTTGCCTATGATATGTTCGACGATTATTGCTTTGAAAATCCGTCAAATCCATATGGCATGACCTTATATGAACAAACGCATTTATTATCTTACTATCTAATTTATAAAAGAAGTATCACTAGTAATAGAGCAATAACGTATTCTTTAAATCATAATAGTTCTAATTTAGAAGAAGAGATTATCGATTTGGTTTCCGATGGAATTCCTGTAATTATTAATGCTACTTCTTCTATCTTTGGCGGCCATTGTATGGTGGCTTATGACTACGATGTGGTTACAAACGATATATATGTTCATACTGGATGGAAAAATAACGAAGGAAAAGCCCTGACTCATGTTTCTTTAAAGCAACTTGGGATAAATGAAAGTGATCTTGATAGTGTTGTTGTTATTGAAACCACATATGATCACGAATATGAATCTGAACATTATTGGAACGAAATGACTGGATATTATCGGTGTGCTTGCTCGTTTATTTATCCTCGAAATCTACGCAAAGTCGGAGGCAATTATTCTGACTTAATTCCTACTTTTAATTGGGATTCTCTTTATGAAGAAAAATGGTTTGAAAACTACTATCCATACATCAAATTCTCTGTGTTAGATGAGGAGAGCGTTTTAATCTTTAGTACAAATCACTTTAATAATACATCGAGAACATTGACTAGTAACGAATGGTTATTATTAACAAATAATTATCCTTACGGCTCATACAAAGTTAAATTAGAATTATTTTTTGGCTCGAATACTATTCCTGAATACACGATAGTTGAACAATTTGAAACCCCTCATTTAGCAAACTATCATACCATCGTTCCTACTGACTATGCTTTTGAAGATGCCTATCCAATAGATTCTTCCACAAGCGATACATTTATAACATGTAATACGAATAGCAACTATTCTTTTCAAACAAGAAGGTATAGAACGGGCTTCATTCAAAATGAATGTTTAGTAATGTCTTGTAAAAGAATTAACATAAATAATGCTTTTATAGAGTATCAATTCTTGCATGGCGTTGATAGAATCGATGTAGAATTGTCTCATTGGAGAGAGATAACTACGGAAGGATTGACAAATGTTTCAGGCTTTGCTAGGGCCGACATTATCAAACAAAGCCAGTATATACGTCGAATGGATCTTTTATCTTCAACAACGAATTTATCACAAAATCGTAACAACATGACAGTATATACACTCACTTTTGAGGAACCTATTTCTAGAATAAGGTTTTCTTGTGGAACTTTTGGAACAAACAATAATAACAATAATAGAGGCAGATTATGCATTGGCGAAATGATAGTTTATGAAACAAATAATAACATTTTACCTTTAAATGGATACGAACTAGAATACGAGCCAGAAGAATGGGAAAACTTTCAAGATAAATGCAGGTGTTATAATTATGCATTAGATTGTATCGATAATAGGTTTATCAACCTAGGAGAAAGCACTGGCTATTCTGATTTCGAAAACCCAAATTACTATTCTATTACAGAATTGAAACGCTTATTTGCATATGATTCTCAACATTTGCCACGCTGTTATGATACAAAGTTTGGTTTCCCTTATCGCGGAGAAATAGGAAAATACCAGGCATGCCCTGATGGAACATATAAAGTAGCGTTGTTTTATGATTCAGTAGAAATTAAAGATTATCACTGGTATAGACAAAACTCGGATGGAACTTGGTCACACAAACCGGGCCGGTCGGCAGTGATGAATGTTGATTCGAATGGTGATCCAATTTATGACCCGTGCTTTTGTGAAAGAGAGCACGGCGGACACACATATGATACTTTTGTTGGATTTTTTGCGATAGGCCCTTTTAGAGATGCAAAGCCAAATGAACAATGGGCGGAGGTTATCTATGATGATTAAAAAGAAGAATATTAGACTTGTTTTATTACTGTCTATTTTTGTTTGCGTTTTGGCCAATTGTTCAATCAACACACCTCAGTCTTTTGAATCATCTTTATCAAATAGTAATAATTCTTCTTCGTCTGAAAAAGAGGCTATCACTTCTGACCACTCTTCTAACATTTCAACGAATAGTGACCATTTCAGTGATAATGAAAAGTATATTGTAGGAAAAAGAGTATTTGATAATGACTACAACAATTGTAAAAACCCTGAAGCAACACTGAAAATAGATGAATTTCCTGATTTAGAGTTTTCTTATAAACAACTGGATTCATGCTATAGCATAGAAAGTCTTGGAATCACATTTCGTTATTGTTACTCTTTCTACATTGCAGACATCAATCAAGATGGTTTTTTGGATATTTGTTATTCGTATGCAAAAGGATCTGGAACTGTGAATTTTGGAATTGCTATTTATGACATTCACAATAATACAGCTTTGTTTGAAAAAGAAGAGAGAGGAACGTTTGATTATTTATTTGATTTAGATGATGATGGATGCTTGCTAATAGAAGAATTAAATTACAACGAGGATATACCTCACTTGTTAAATAAAGCCTTACGTTTTCTTAAAAACCCAAACAATGAATTATTGTTCGAAGAATTCTCTTTTGAAAGCAAGTTAAAAGGTTTTTTGTGTGGCGCTGGTAGAGGCGATAGAAACCAGTATAAAGTGAGCATACTTCTTATTCATGTTGGAACTAATGACAGGCATGAATTAAGTGCAAATGAAATCCTTGCAGAAGGAATTGTTGACTTTACGTACAGCGTTGAAAAATACGAAGAGTTATCTGAAGGAAGTCCAGATTTTAACTTAATTTTAAACTTCAAAAGAAAAATTACAACCAACATTACGGTTAGCATTAGAGATATGAAACAAACAATACGTGTATCAGTAGAGTAACTATTTTGTTTTTTATTGTCAATAATAGTTGGCTATCTAAAAAAATTAATGGGGGTAACCAAAAATGAAAAAATTAGCTAATTGGCTGGCTTTATCTATTTCTTTACTTTCTATGGGAATCTTCAATCCTTTTTGGCCAATTTGGGGAGAGAGTTATGTTGCGGATTATGGTAATGGCCACTTTATAAATATCACTTCGTCATCTTTAACTAGTTTTTTGAATAACGATCATTATTCTTCATTCCAACATTTCTCGGCAATCTTTTCTTTGGTTTGTCTCTACTTAGCGACTGCGGTGTTGATTGTGGCGATTATTATTTCTTTTGCTAAGAAAAAAGATTATGCCGTAATTGATTATTCTTTAATTGGTTTGTTGATAGTTTCATCAATTTTCTTGCCATTTACTTGTCGTTACCAAACAATGCTGTTCATACTCTATTCTTTCTTGCCACTTGTGGGAGGATTAATGATTTTGATAAAGCGTTTTAAAAGAACAAAATAACAATTATTAGTTATAATCATATTTAGTCATTTTGAAAGACTGAGAAATATGGAACCTTTCATTTGTCGTTTTTGAATCAGCGGAAGCGATATTAAAGCCAAACGTTTGTTTAAACGCTGTTTCTTTCTTTGCGAATAAAGATTTCTAAGAAGGTGAAACGCATGTTTAAATAGCGGTTTACTTGGTTTTGAAGAAATAGTATCTATAAATATAAAGATTTTTGCATTTTTATATATTTTATTTCATATTGATACTTCATAATGGTGGGCTTTATCGCTTGGATAATATTGACACTGACCAAAACATTCCTGAGCCACCAGACCCCACTATAGAAGGCTATGAATTTACTGGATGGTATACCGAGCTAGAATGCATCAA
>JAAYCD010000057.1 GCA_012744375.1 Erysipelotrichaceae bacterium
GGAAATACTAGTTTTTTTGAATTATCTAATAATTTTTGGTAGTTACGTTCAATGGCAGATAAGTTGATTGTTTTATAAAGCATGTTGGTTGTCCTTTTCTAATAAAAATACATAACGATCATAGTTGTTATATAGTTTTTTCTGTTCGTAAATTTTAAAGCCGTTTCGTTGGAATAATTTTTGTGAAGGGATGTTATCGATTGCGACGCTTGCGTATATATAAGGAATCTTATCCAATCTTTCCAAAGCGGCCTTCATTAAATATTGAGCGATGGATTGTCCGCGAAACTGAGGTTCTAAAAATATCGAATCAACAATAGCACACTCGGCATAATCATGATTAGAAAGGTAGTGGTTGTTTTCATTTGGATACATAACAATGACTCCACCAGCTAATTGACCTTTAATCTCAATAAGAAGAACAAAACCGTGTTTGTTAACAATAATATGTTGTAGTTCTTCTTCCGTTGAAGGAACAAAAAAATGAGTTGGAAACTCTTTGCGTAACCTTTCCATTGCTTCTAAGATATCCTTAATATGCGTAGTATTTGCCTCGAAAAAATGTGAATTAATAATTTCTTTCATGGGTGTATTATATCATAAAATACCGCTCATAATAATCGTAATAATCGCTTAAAATAGTACGTTATTATATTAAAGGTTAGACTACCTATGTTTTTCACTAAACCGAAACAACACAAAATGCATTTAAATATTCAAAAAATCTTTATTTTGGAAAACTTTTTTGTAAGCGATATGGTGTTAAGGTTCATCAAAATCACCACTCAAAGAAGAGAGTCTTTTGAGAGTATCAAAGATAACACTACTCTCAAATTCAACAATTATTGATTATTAAGGACAATTGTCGATAAAAAGTTTCTTTATGATTATATGATTGTATGGAAGCCATTGGATCCAAGGAAGTTTTGACTTAATTTATGATCTAATTAAAGATAAACATCAGCTTATCTAAATATTATTAAGTAAATTCGCCATCTAGTTTTAGCAGACAAGCATATACCGATGAGAATATTGAGAATTTAAAAGATTCCTGTTCATCACTTAGAGATAAAGTTATTATTGAGCTTCTTTCATCGACTGGAATGAGAGTTGGCGAATTAACGTCTTTAAATAAAGAATCGATAGATTTCGACAACAAGGAATGCGTTGTTTTAGGAAAAGGCGGCAAACAAAGAAAGGTATATTTTGATTCAAAAACAAAAATACATTTGCAAAATTATCTCTCATCTCGAATAGAATGCAAAAGATGAAAGACATTCTAGCTAAAAATGAAATAACTCCTGAAATGATAACTCAGCCTTTGCTTCAAGCTCTTATTCAGAACGTTATTATTGTCTATAAAGAGCACATTGTAATTGTTCTAACTGACTCTGATATTCACACAAATAAAGAAGTTTCAGCTAGAAGAAAAGAGCTGATGGAAAAAGAGCTAATTCTTAAAGGAGTAGTCCATATCGATAGGCCATTTAGACCGGAAACTCTGTATTACAAAGTTGTGATGATTTAAGCATAAGAAAAGCCCCACATTTCCCATATATTATTGAGGATTTGTAGGGTTTTTTCGTTATTTATTTCAATTAATAGACCTTAAAATTCTTATAATATTTTTCAAAATTCTCAGTGTTTTTCTTTAATTCAGCTTCTTTAAGAATCTTGTAGTGTTTGTTTATTTCAGCAATAACATCTACACCATCGACGGTTGGATCCTCACCTAATTTTTGGCATAGAGCATAGTAAGCATTAACTGTTGTGTTTGCTAAAATCGAACAAATCTCAAAGTAATGAAGCACTGGATATTTTGAATTACCAATACTGCCATGAGTATATCCGTGACACATGTTGTGATAGTAATCTAGTAACTCAAATTGATCTTTACTTTGATCGTTAGCAAACTTCTAACCGTGATGAACTCAAAAAGCGCATGGCTGATATGAGCACATTCCTAAAGAAGCAATCCACCGCCCTCACCGAATACGACGAGCAGCTTGTCCGGCGTCTGATTGAGAAGATCAGAATCTATGA
>JAAYCD010000101.1 GCA_012744375.1 Erysipelotrichaceae bacterium
TAATCCTGGAGTTCCGTTATCGATCCGAACCATAGAGAAGGTATATGAGAATGCATGCAAAAAAGCAGGGATAAGAAGTATTGGTGGTATACACACGCTACGGTATTCCTTTGCAACGCATCTTTTAGAAAACGGCGTTGATCTTAGATACATACAGGAGCTATCAGGTCACTCCAGAAGTACGACTACGGAAATTTATACTCATGTAAGTTCTAATAAAACAGGCAAGATACGCAGTCCGCTCGCATACCTTCGGGAAAAAAAGCGGCAGGGTATGGAATAAGCAGACATTGCAGATTGTACGAACTTTTTTTCGTACTATCGGAAGTTATATGCAATATGTGCACGCATTAAGAATTAATAATAACCATCCTTGGTTATTTTGAAAATACTTAAAGGAGATAAAAATTGTGGGTACCATAAGAACAGAAGTAACTGCAAATTATTTGAATACTAACCCAGGAGATCGTGAGTTATTATTACCATTTTTAGATGGCTTCCATGTTACATGGGCAAATATAATTAGAGGTTATAATACTGCTTTAAAGGTATTCTTTTTATCACCAGAAGAACATTACAAGGAATCTTACGGTTTTGAAAATGAAATATTATTAGTCTATGCCCCATACGAAAGAATGGAACCAAGGACTCTTCAGGCTATAGAGCAAATATTTACGACTTCTCCAGCAAAAGGTAGAGTTGAAACATTAAACTATTTTTTAATTTCAGATTCTGAAAGTGTTAACGAATGGCTAGATGCGTATATTTCTTCCCGGCAAGAAACGAGAATTATAGTGCCATTCACCAAAACAGAGATTATTAATGCAAAAGCAGATAATTGGTTTGTTCGTAACAAATTAAATTCCCATTTTTTTGGTAGAGATTTATTCAACTATTCATTACCTCTTGTAGAAGATGCATATTTTTTTGGACGACAAAATATAATAATGGAGTATTACGACGCTATCAGGAGGAATGAGAACAAAGCTATTTTCGGTTTGCGTAAAACTGGGAAGACATCTTTATTGTTTAAACTTAAAAGAAGGTGTGAATCTGAAAAATTAGCCTGTGTATTATATTTTGACTGCAAGCTTCCGCACATTAGGAAAGTGAGATGGTACCAATTATTAAATGATATTGCAAATAATATTTCAGAGCACTACAATATTACGAACAATAGTATTGAGTATACAGAAGTTAATGCTTCAAAACTTTTTATGAATCTGATTCGTGATATTTATCAAAAAGGTGAGAAAATTTGTTTAATGTTTGACGAGATCGAATACATATCATTTATTACGAATAAAGACAAGCATTGGAAAGATGACTATATTGAATTTTGGCAAACATTTTGGTCGTGTCAAAGCCAATTCAAGTGTTTAAGTTACATAATTGCAGGGGTTAATCCAAGTACACTTGAAATTGATTTAATCAATGGTGTCCAAAACCCTCTTTTTGGTATAGTACCACACAGATTCTTAACAGGCTTGGATCTTGAAGAAACCAAAACTATGCTTAAAAAACTAGGTAAAAGAATGGGTCTGGTTTTCTCGCAAGATGTAATAACAGCGATCCATAATTGGTATGGTGGCCACCCATTGTTAACTCGGCAAGCATGCAGTACTCTAAATACATTTTTATCTGATAAGTTAAAAAAACCCATTGAAATCTCAAGTGTAATGTTTAATGATATTAAATCGAATATTGATCAAGAACTTACATTTTATAGTAATCATGCAATATCTGAAATCAAGGAGTTTTACCCAGACGAATATTATATGCTCGAGTTGCTTGCAACAGGACAAGAATTAGATTTTAGGGAATTATCAATGGACTCTAGCAATATCAAGCATTTATGTAGTTATGAATTATTGAAAATTTTGAATAATAAACTGGTCATTAACATACCAGTTATTGCACAACGTGTAGCAATGGAATCAAAAAGATCTGAAGGAAGAGAATTAGTATACCCAATTGTTAAACTTGAACGCCGGTTACCATGGCTTAAGCGAAGAATTCAAGAGATTGTCGCAGATATTAATGTGTTGGAAAAATTGATCAATAAAGTAGGTAAAAAGAAACTATTTGGTATTAATTCATTTCCTGAAGGAGCAAGTTTTGCATCGCTCCCAGTTGTAACCGATTTAAATTCTTTTTTGGTTTTTATTAATATCATGAACAGGTGCTTTGTAGAATCGATTGAAAGTTATGGTTTGAGTATTTCAATTAAAGATTATTTTTGGAAAGATATAAAGGCAGATTATGGTTGTATTTGGCCTATTTTAAACCGTATCAAAGTTTATCGTAATGAGCGCGACCATTTACATTTAAACAATAGTACAACTGATTATCTTGTAAATTACTTAGAGGTAGATTTTGAAGGTAGAAAATTTTCACAAATTGAAGAACCATACTTCGTCTTACAACAAAGAATACTAGATGGTTTTTTGTTACAAATACAGAATGAAATTGATGCAATATCTTGATTAAATAAACATCCCTGTTTAATAAAAAATGCGTGCACATAAAGCATATAACACGCCCAAGCCAAAATGTGAAAGTAAACCGGTGAGTACACTGTTTTACTTTCACACTTCGGCTGTGGGCGGACCCGTTGGCCAACATATCCCCAGCAATTTAAGAATGGGCGGGGAAAATACGAGAAATTATGATTAAGACAGCAAGACAATTGGAAATTAAAACAATTAAAAAAGCTAATAAAGCAAGTGCCGTTGGAAGGCTAATGCTTGGGCTGATAAACAATTGGGAAGAATTTTTTCAATGCGATCAAATAGAATATGAAAAAATACCTCGCCGAATTTTAAAAGGTGGTAAAAGCGATATAAAAAATCGCCTTTCAAAAGAGATCGATAAATTTTGCAAAGAGAATTTCAATAATTTAACCACCGAAACACTAACCCGCCTATATGATGACATAAAGGGTAAACGTGGAATTGAATTACCTTTAACTGAATTTGAAAAAAATTACGGAGGAATTAATGCACATGTTTTGAAAGGAAATCCGAAACATCTTACTATATCAATTAGCCTTTGGGGATTACAATTAAAATTCCCAGAAGATTTTCTTAGTAAAGATCTCATTTGTGGTATCGAAATCATGTCAGATTATAGTGTTAAACTTAAAGATTTTGAAGACAAAAAGCATGTTGAATTAACAACGCAAAAAGAAGCAATTTCAAAATTAATAAGAATGAAGGAATATTCTCAAAGATCAATAATGTTAACAGCATTTAATTTATTGGAATCATATCTTAATGGCATCGCATGGGATTTTTACAATTCAAATGGCGACCAAAATCTTTCCAATAAAAAAATAAAAGAAATTAAAGATACTTCATCAGTATCAATTAGAGATAAACTTTATAAGTATCCGTCAATTATATCTGGAATAGAATTAACACAAGATAATATGATAAACGATTTCCTTGAGAATATAAAACCATTCAGGGATTCACTAGTCCATTCTTCACCATTTTCTGCACCTGATAAATTTGGTGGATATGATAAGTTAAAAAAATTCTATGATTTGAATGAGGTTGTTGTAATCTTAACTGTTTGGTACTTGGTTCAAATAATAAAAAAAATCCAGAAGCATATAGGAAAAGTAGATATTCCTGAATGGTTGAGTGGTTTGGAATCATTTCTAAATGAAAAATATTCAATTATAATAACTGAATACGGACAAATAGGTAAAGAAAAATCAAGACCGCCCATGAAGATTGAAGAAATTGCTGGGGAAACGTCGGCCAACACGCCCAAGCCATAATGCCAGCAGTAAAGCACCGAGTACAGTGCATTACTGCCGGCACTACGGCTGTGGGCGGACCCGTTGTTTTCCATATCTGGCTGTGCGGAAATAAGACGCGCGCGGAACTGGAAAAAGAGGACAAGGTAAGATTGACAGTAAATAATCCAAGTGCAAAAGTAAGATAAACATTCAGAATATTAAAA
>JAAYCD010000032.1 GCA_012744375.1 Erysipelotrichaceae bacterium
AATGATTCTATACACTCTATCTAAGAAGCGACGAGCACCTTCGACTCCTTGCTCACTCCAAGGTTTGCTAGCTTCAAGTGGCCCCATAAACATTTCATAAAGTCTTAATGTATCTGCACCATATTGCTTGACGATATCACTTGGATCAACGACAAATTGTGGGTAGCGTTTACCCATTTTGATATTGTTACTACCTAAAATCATGCCTTGATGCACGAGTTTTTTGAATGGTTCGTCAAAAGAAATCAAACCTTTACTATATAAGTATTTAGTCCAAATACGTGAGTATAGCAAATGGCCGACAGCGTGTTCAGGACCACCGATATATAGGTCGACTGGTAACCAGTGGTCAGCAAGTTTTTTGTCGCAGAAAATGTTGTTATTGTGTGGATCAACATATCTTAAGAAATACCAACTTGAACCTGCGCTTCCTGGCATGGTGGAAGTTTCTCTTTTGCCTTTAATCCCATTATGCTCATATTTAACCCATTCAGTAGCGTTTTCAAGCGGAGCTTTACCACCACGACCTTTATAATTGTCAAGTTCTGGTAAAACTAACGGTAGTTCTTCGTCACTTAGGGCATGAATGGTTCCATCTTCTAAATGGACAACAGGAACTGGTTCGCCCCAATATCTTTGGCGAGCAAAAATCCATTCCCTAAATTTATAGTTTACTTTAGCTTTGCCGATATTACGTTTTTCTAAAGTCTCAATCATCTTATCGTTGGCATCCTGTTTATTTAAACCATTAATAAAGCCAGAGTTTATGTGCAAACCATCGCCTTCAAAAGCTTCCTCTGCAATATTTCCACCTTCTAGCACAGGAATAATATCTAAACCATACTTTTTCGCAAATGCATAGTCACGAGAATCATGAGCAGGAACGGCCATTATCGCACCAGTTCCATAACTAGAGAGAACATAGTCAGAAATATAAATTGGCACAAGTTTTTCACTTATAGGATTAATGGCGTATGCACCAGTAAAACAACCTGATTTATCTTTAGTAGTTGAAGTTCTTTCAATTTCACTTTTGCTTGATGCTGCTACTTTATATGCTTCTATAGCCTCTTTTTGCTCGGCGGTAGTAATTATATCAACGAGATAGTGTTCCGGGGCAAGCACGCAATACGTGCATCCATAAATAGTATCTGGCCGTGTAGTAAACACAACGAAAGATTCGCGTGAATTAGCGACCTTAAACTCAATTTCTGCACCGATGGATTTACCGATCCAGTTTCTTTGAATTTCTTTTGTGGATTCTGGCCAATCAATTTTTTCTAAGCCTTCTAAAAGTTGCTCGGCGAATTTTGGTTGGTCAATGACCCACTGCTTAAGGTTTTTGCGAACGACAGGAAAACCACCTCTTTCGCTTTTCCCATCGATAATTTCATCGTTACTCAAAACGGTTCCGAGTTCTTCGCACCAATTAACAGGCATGTCGATGTATTTAGCATAGCCATCTAAAAATAATCCCTTAAAAATCCACTGAGTCCATTTATAAAAACTTGGATCGGCAGTAGAAATTACTCTATCCCAGTCATAATCAAAACCTAGTTCCTTGAGTTGCTTTGTAAAATAAGCGATGTTTTCGTCGGTGAATTTACCTGGATGATTACCTGTTTGAATGGCATATTGTTCCGCTGGTAAACCAAAAGAATCATAGCCCATTGGATGTAAGACATTATAGCCTTGCATTCTTTTCATTCTGCTGACAATATCGGTTGCGGTATAGCCTTCTGGATGACCAGCATGTAAACCAGTACCGCTTGGATAAGGAAACATATCTAAAGCATAAAACTTCGGTTTAGAAAAATCATAAACGTCAGTCTTAAAAGTGTGATTGTCTGACCAATATTTTTGCCATTTCTTTTCGATGTCACGATGATTAAATCCCATAATGTGATGTCCTTTTTCTATTTGATGAGTAGGTGATAAAGTCTTAAATATTCTTGTGTGCTCTTTTCCCATGAGTTATCAGTATTAAGAGCATTTTTCATTAATTGACGAAGTGTGGTTTTATCGTTATAGGTGTCTAAGGCATACAAAGCAGTTCTTGTCATCTCATTAGCATTATATGCATCAAACCCAAAGCCATTTGCCTCAGTTAAATTAGTCCCGTTATAACAAATTACTGAATCGCGCAGACCACCTGTTCTTCTCACTATCGGCAAGGCGCCATAGCGTTGCGCAATCATTTGTCCTAAGCCACAAGGCTCGAATAGTGACGGCATGATGAAGAAGTCACTCGCGGCATATATTAAGTGAGCAAGTGAGTCACTATATCCGAAATATAAGCCAATTTGATTAGGATGACGACTTTTTAATTCATTAAGTTTATCGATATATTGTTTTTCACCACTTCCAAGAATGATGTAGTTTGCCCCTTTTTCTAACAATAGTTCTAAGGCTGGAAAAACAATATCAAAACCTTTTTGCCAAGTAATTCTTGTGACCATCGAAAAAAGTGGTCCAGGACGATTTTTTATACCGAGCTGACTAAAAAGTGCCTCGCGGTTTGCTTTTTTACCACTGACAAGATTTTTAGTGCTGAAAGTTTTCACAATTAGCGCATCTGCTTCAGGGTTAAATTCGCTATAATCGATGCCATTAAGTATACCGAGGAAATCCCATTCGCGATAACGTAGAACGCTGTCTAATCCCATCCCACCTTGAGGTGTTAATAGTTCTAAATGATGGGTTGGTGAGACGGTAGTGATTTTGTCGGAAAAAACGATACCCGCCTTAAGCGTGGATACTTGGTCATTAAAACGGACTGCCCCATTATCGAAAAGTTCATCGGTTAGGTTATAAAAATCACCTAAAGAAAACTTTGGCATTAAACCTTGAAAAGCTGGATTGTGGATGGTAAAGACAAATTTAGCATTACCATATTTTTCTTCGCTATGATCGTCGATTTTAATTAAACAAGGTAACATTCCCGCTTGCCAATCGTGCACGTGAATGATATCTGGATATAAGTGTTTGACAAAAATAAATTCTTTCGCGGCCATTGTGAAAAATGCAAAACGTTCCCCATCATCAAAATCGCCATATATATGCCCTCTTTCAAAATATTGTTTGTTTTGAATAAAGTAGTAATTAATATCTTCATATAGCGTATGGAAGACATTAACATTTTGTTTTCTCCATGACATATGCGTTCTAAAAGAAGCGGCCAAAGTCAGTTTGGAAAAAGCAAAAGGTGGTGTCAAAGTATCAAACATAGGTAAAATTATCGAGACTTCTTGACCAGTTTTAACCAATTGTTTCGACAAAGAATATACAACATCGGCAAGGCCGCCGGTTTTACAGTAAGGACGAGATTCGCTCGCCACCATGACAATTTTCATTAGATATGCGCTCCAACACTAATATAAATGAATTCATCTTTTTCACCACTGACATTGATGATTTCTTTAATTTTGACATTTTTATCAGTAACAACGAACTGCACAGAGGCGTTCTTACCGACTTTTGTTCCTGAATATAGAATACAATCTTTAACAACAGCCCCCTCTTCAATGATGACATCACGTGAAATAACAGAATTGATGACGGTGCCTTTAATAATTGACCCGTTGGCAACAAAGGAGTTACGAACTTCAGCTTGTTCGCCATACATTGTCGGTGGAGTGTTGTGGGTAGTTGTATAAATCGGCCAATCCTCTTTAAAAAGTTGCTTACGGATATCGTAACTTAAGAGGTCGATCGAATATTTAACAAAGTTTTGAAAGGTAAGAATCGGTATGACTAAACCATCAAAAGCAAAGGCATTAATTTGATACATTTGGTTATTAGCGATATGGCGAACCAAATCACGAATGTTAAATAGCGTAGAAATCTCTCGTGATTTCTTCACTAACTCGACAAATGTCTTAAAATTGAAAATGAACACTTCAAGGGAAACATCGGCTTCTTTGTTTTTACCCAAATTAATGGCAAACTTATCAACAACGCTGTCCTTTATATCAATAATGTCACAGTTGATGAATTCTTCATCAGCGTTATCGACATGTTTATATATTAACGAAATTTCTTTGCCACTAGCGATATGCTGATCTAGGTAAGGTTTAAAGTCAATTGACATAACAAAGAAAGCAGGAGCAACGACGACATAATCAGCTTTTTCGTTTTCAAAGTTTTGGCGATTAGCTAAAAGATTATTGATGTCCGTATTAAATTTTGAAGATGGGACATTTTCGTTATAAAAAATTCTTTGGTTACCAGTTTTGGTGTTGTTAATCCAAATAGAACCATCGCGTACGTGAGAAATAACCGAGTGTAAGGATGAATCGACTAAAATTCCTACACGATCAATACCTGAGTTAGAGAAGTTTGAAAGTGGAAAGTCCATTAGACCATATCTACCTAAAAAAGATACAGTACCTATGGTGCGCTTTTCGGTCAGTTTACCAAGATGAGGCGCATCGTGTAAGTTACAAATACCAAATACTTTCATATTACTTTGTCACCTTTCCGCCGACGAGGACTATGGAATCTGAATTCAAATTTACCGTCGCGCCAGCTTCAATTATTGAATTCGGAGCGACAATGACATTACTCAATTTGGCCCCTCTTCTAATAATGCAGTTTTCCATGACCACACAGTAATTAAGTTCTGCATCTTCTTCAATTAAAACTTCATGAGAAATTACTGAAGCATATACTTTGCCTAAAATAATCGCACCTTGGTTGGCGATTGAGTTTTTCACATCCGCTTCACGGCCAAGATATTGTGGTGGGCTATATGTATCTTTGGTGTAAATTCTTGTAGTGTAGTCATCGTAAAGATTAAAATTCTCACGATTTAAGGCTACATCCATATTCGCTTCGTGCAAAGATTGGATAGTACCGACATCACGCCAGTAACCTTTAAACCGATAAGCTTGAAGTTTCAAGCCATCTTGTAACATTGTCGGAATAATATCGCCACCAAAGTCATGAGTAGAGTTTTCATTTTCTTTATCGGCGATTAAATATTTTCTTAATAATTTCCAAGAGAAGACATAGACGCCCATCGAAGCAAGATTGCTTTTTGGATGCTTTGGCTTTTCTTGAAATTCAATGATGCGGTCGAATTCATCAACTGCCATAATACCAAAACGAGATGCTTCACTAGGATCAACTTCAATAACGGAAATCGTTGCGTCAGCTTTGCTAGCCACGTGTAATGCAATCATGTCGTTATATGTCGTTTTATATATATGATCGCCAGAAAGAATAAGAACGTGTTCTGGGGCTAAACCATCAAGAAAATCGATATTTTGGGTAATAGCATCTGCTGTACCTTTATACCAGTTTGCCCCTTCATCAGTTTGGCGAGGGGCAATCGCCTGGAGCAAGGAGTGGACTCCGTTAAAACCCCATTTTTCACCATTTCCAATATAACTTTCCAACAAAGTTGGTTCATATTGAGTTAATACACCGATAGTATTGATTCCACTATTGGCACAATTGCTTAAAGGAAAATCGATAATACGATATTTTGCAGCGAAAGACACAGCAGGCTTTGCCATCTTCTTGGTCAAAATTCCTAATCTAGTACCTTTGCCACCGGCCAGAATCATTGCAACAACATTATGTGACATAATACACCCCTTTCACTATGGGCTTATTATATCATCTGCCTGCGCGTGTGATAACTATTTTCCGTCTGTTGTGCGAAAAAAATATCATAGTATACTAAGAGCATGAAGTTACCAGTTGATAAAAAAAGAACCATTATCACATTTATCATCGTTGACATAATTTTTGCCCTATTGCTCTTTGTTTCGGCTTTAGATTTATTTCTTGATCCAAATTGGAGTCTCGGGCAATTTGGGATTATCGGCTTATTTGTCGTTGTGTCAGTTTTGATGTTAGTTTTATCTTTAACACGTAATTTCTACGTGATTGAACCAAAATTTCTTGTGGTTGTTAAAGGAAGAAAAGAGTTGTACTACTACTACAATGACATCATCTTTATCGATCATGAACGCACAAAAAGGAAGAAAGTTTTAACCTTTGTAACTAATCAAGGACATGTTCGATATTTGCCTTTTGACCATGATGGAAAAATTTATGAAGCTTGTCTAGAAAAATGTCATAATCTTGTCGATGAACAAGAATTACTCAGACGATTCCCGGCAATTAAGATTTAAATTATAGGTTAATTTTGTTCACGTTTTTTATACGTTTATGTTATTTAGACGAATTGCCACTGGTCGTTCGTGTATACGAACAAATATAGCTACAAAATAACCTTATTCTTATTAAGAATACATTTTTTTATTTTGTTGTTGCTAAGATTATACCCTTGTGTTAATATTAACAAGTCGAAAATTAGGAGGACTAAGATATGTCAAGAATTTGTCCAGTAACAGGTAAAGGTCCACTCAGTGGTAATAACCGTTCTCACTCTTTAAGAGCCACACGCCGCAGATGGAATGCTAACTTACAAGTTCGTACTGTTATGATTGATGGTAAAGAAATGCGTATCCGCATGTCTACTAGGGCCTATCGTAGCCTCAACAAACAATATAAGGATCGCTAATTTTCTTAATTTATCAATGAAGAAACGACTTAAGTCGTTTTTTTATTATTGATATAGTTCATGATAAGTTATCGTATAAATAATCATCGTTTAAAACAAAAAAAGAATAATGGTCCACTACTTTATATACGATATTTATTCTAAATGAAAAACATAATAACAATTGGTATAGAAGAAAGGACAAGGACAATATAACCAATCCATTCATTTAACGCTAAAGGAATGGTATTTGGTCTTTTTAATATTTCTTTACCCTCAGGAGTAACTTCTTTCTGCAAATAAATTTGATATGTTGCACGTGGATTTAAGACACACACCAACATAACCAAAACTTGGATAGCGGCTACCACCAAGGCAAAAATGGAAAGGAAAACATCCAAATTATCAATCGCTCTTTCAAATGCTTGATATGCACTTAAACAGTTAAACGCAGGCAAAGCAATTGAAAGCACCAAAAACAAACTGGAAGCAATCATGTGTACTCTTAAATAATTAAGTGGCACTAATAATAGAACAATGGCTAATGCGACTAAGATGATGGCCATACTAAAAGATGCAATGCCAATTACCAAACCAACTTGCTGACGAAAGAAAAAATTAAATAAATATAGGGCGATAGTTCCTAACCACGAAAGAATAAAGAAAATATTGCCGAATTTATTGTTGGAAAAGCTATCAGGATAATTAAGTTCATATGGAAACATTCGACGCATCACGTACTTTTCTTGATGTTTACGATAGTAAAATGCCTTTGCTACTAAATAGCCGTAGACAAAGAACATCAAAGTAAGAGCCGCTAAAGCGGTAACAAAAAATTGTTCCATTATTTGATCAACTTCCGATAATCATTTTCAAAGTCATTGCTCTTAAATAAGTAACTGCCTACGACAAGGACATCAGCACCACTTTCGACGCATTTTGCGCCAGTATGCTCATTAATGCCTCCATCAACAGAGATTAAGATATTAAGCTGTCTTTTATTAATTTCTTTTTTTAGTTTTGCGATTCTAATTAATGATTCAGGAAGGAAAAGTTGACCACCTTGGCCGGGATTAACACTCATAATCAAAACTAAATCAAGTCGATCTAAATACGGAAGGATTTTTTCAATTTTGGTGTGTGGTTTTAATGAGATGCCCGCTTTCATGTTGTATGAATGAATTAAATCAATCGTTTCTTTTATTTTTTGTGCGGAGCGATAAGTTTCTAAATGGAAGGTTAAATATTCTGCGCCTGCTTTTGCGAATTGTTCAATGAATTTAAGTGGATCACGAACCATAATATGCACGTCTTTAACTAGTTTAGTATGCGGAGCTACCTTTTCGAGAAATAAATTGCCGATGCTAATATTAGGAACAAAATGACCATCCATCACATCGAAATGCATCCAAGAAGCACCTGCAGCGGTAATCTTTTCAATTTCATTGGCTAAATGCAAGTAATCACAATTGAGAATTGATGGAGAAATAATGACCTTTTTCATATTAGTACCTCTTAATTTTATATGGAGCATCAAGCGATAGTTTTTGATATATTTCGTAAACGAGCGAAGGAATGGTATGTGAAGATAAATAATGCTTAACCGCACATCTATTTTCGCTCAAATGCAAACAATTTGCAAAGTAACATTTATTATATAAAGTGTTAAAACTTGGATAGAAGACTGCTAATTCTTCTTTTGATAGTTCTAAATCTAATGCAGAGAATCCAGGTGTGTCAGCAATATAACCACCTTGATATGGCAAAAGTATAACTTCTTTTGTGCGGTGCTTGCCTCGACCAAGAGCTTTTGAATATTCACCAATTGCGCGTGCATAATTCGTATCGATAGCATTAATGAGTGAAGACTTGCCAACACCGGTTTGTCCCATGATACAACTGACTTCGTTTTTAAAGAGTTTTTTTACTTCATCAAGACCCTCTTTGGTCTTGTTAGAAATAAAGTATACATGAATATTTAGACTTTCGAAGGTGCTTTTAATTTGTTCGACAAGTTTAATATTCTCATTTTTATCAATTTTAGTGATGACAAGACTAACTTTTAGATTGTGCATATTGGCATAGGTTAAATATTTGAATGCTAAAAGATAAGAAAAGTCTGGTTCAACAAGTGAGAAAACGAGTACTAATTGCGTGATATTTGCTATCGCCGGCCTTTTTAGAATTGTCGAGCGCGGAAAAACATCATTCATCACTAAATCAATTTCATCAAATTCAACATAGTCTCCGACCATTGGTTTAATCCCTTGTTGACGAAAAGCACCGCGAGGTTTTATATAAAAAAGTGTTCCGTTAACGCTGACGGCGTAAGTGCCGAAACTGGATGCAACAACTAAGCCTTTCATTATTTAAAACCAAAAACGCGAGAAAGCCATGATTTCTTCTCTTTGAGAAGGAGAGGGTTCTTGCTTATTTCTAATAAGTCATCATAAAATTCGTCAGCACCCTTATAACGTTCTTGCAAACGTTTTTTTGTGGCAGAAGCCACAATTTTTTCTATTTCTTTAGGGCACGCCGGCAAATATTTTTTTACCATTGGAAATTTATCTTTGATATGCGCAACCGCGACATTAATCGGGGTATCTTTATCAAAAGGTACATGACCCGTTAAAAGTTCATAAAAAGTTACTCCAGCGGCATAAATATCAGATTGAATGGAAGCGGGTTTACCTTGAGATATTTCTGGCGCTAAATAATGGACCGAACCTACGATTTCGCTCGTTTTTGTTAAATCATCATCGACGCCTTCGGCAACCGCAATTCCAAAATCACCAAGTTTAATAGTCCCATCTGGCATCACGTAAATGTTTTGTGGCTTAACATCACGATGAATGATGTTGTGCTGATGCGCATAAAATAATGCTGAGGTTAGTTGAAGCATATAGCTCACTGCTTCGGCAAGTGGAATATTACCGCGAAAGTCGAGCATATCTTTCATCGTTTGACCACGAACAAATTCATTTGCGATATATGGTCGACCTTCAATCGTGCCGTGGTTATAAACTTTTACAATATTGGGATGATTTAAAGAAGAAGCGATCGTTGCTTCATTTTTAAACCTGCGTAAATTTATCGGATTTCGCATGACGTCTTCGCGAATCATTTTAATAGCTACTTTGCGTTTATTGATGATGTCAGTTGCTTCATAAACTTCTGCCATCCCACCATGGCCAATACGCGCTTCGATACGATAACGTCCGTCAACTAATGCACCGATTTTTATCGTACTCACGTTTGTGCCTCCCAAAGGACAACGGCGACGTTATCAGTACCACCATTAGCGTTGCTAATGGCAATTAATTCATTAACTTTTTGTTCAATCGTGTCTTTGCCGCGAAGAATTGAGGAAACATCAGTTAAAGGAACATTGTTTACTAAGCCGTCACTACAAATTAAAATCGTCTCGTTAGCGTAAGGAAAAGACTTTATTTGATAGCTGGCGCTAGGATAAACACCTAAAGCATTCATTAAGACATGACGCTTTGGATGAGTAAGTGCTTCCTCAGGAGTAATTTGTCCAGTTCTTAATAAATATCCAACGTATGTTTGGTCTTCGCTCACCTGTACTAAGTCATGATGATTTTTTAAAATATAGCAACGAGAATCACCAACATGGCCTAAAATGGCTGTGCCATTAATGAGTAGAACCATCGTCACCGTAGTTCCCATTCCTTTATATATTTCATTGGCTTGGGCTTGTTCATAAATGCATTTGTTGGCTTCTTTAATGACACTCGAAACCCACATTCTTGCGATAATGTTTTGGAAAAAATACTTCGTATTTTTAAAAGCATTAACAATTGTGTTAATCGCTAATGAAGAAGCTAAGTCACCTTTATTTTGTCCACCCATACCATCGCACACTACGAGCAAAACATGGCCAGCGGCATTAGTTAAAGCAATGGCTTGATCTTCATTAGAAAGACGAACCTTACCAATATCAGTGCGATAGGAGAAACGACCAGTCAAATATTTTTTCATGTGTTCGCCTCCTCTTCTACCTTAGCCTTTAACTGCCCACAGGCAGCATCGATATCGCTACCAAATTCTTTTCTAATCGTCGCTGTCACTCCACCCTTCATTAAATAATCAAGGAAAGCGTGAACACGATTACCACTAGAGCGATGAAATTCAGCGAATTTATTTGTTTCATTATATGGGATAAGATTTACATACCCCATCGTTCCTTTGATGAGTTCGATAAGTTGTCGTGCATGTTCTTTGGTATCATTAATATTTTCTAATAATAAGTATTCATAGGTGACACGGCGATTAGTTTCTTTTTCGTAATATCTAACGGCTTCCATCACTTTTTCAAGCGGATAAGCGCGATTTATACGCATTAACTTATTACGCAATTCGTTATTTGGGGCGTGAAGAGAAATCGCCAAATTAGTTTGTAAGTGTTCATCGGCATAGCGATAAATACCTTCGGTAATTCCGCAGGTGGATACTGTAATATGTCTTGCGCCAATAGCTAAACCTTTTGGATGATTAACAATTTTGATGAAATCTAGGACTGGTTCATAGTTATCAAAAGGTTCGCCCGTCCCCATAATCGTGACATGGGTGACTCGCTGACCTTTATTTTCTTCCTTAAGTAATTGGTTAAGCACGAAAATTTGCCCCACCATTTCAGCGGCCGATAAATTTCTTTTCTTGCCTAAAATTCCAGACGAACAAAATGTACAACCCATATTACAACCGACTTGTGAGGAAACACAAGCTGCACAACCATAGTTATAACGCATCAAGACGCACTCGACTTGGCAGCCATCTTCGAGATTTAGTAAAAGTTTAATCGTGCCATCATTACTTATTTGCTTAGTGTGAATACTCGGTAAAACCAAGCAATATTTTTGCTTTAAGACTTCGCGGAAACTTTTTGAGATGTCAGTCATCTCTTCAAAGTCACGCGCTTTTTTTTCGTAAATCCACGAATAAAGCTGAGTGGCCCGGAAAGGTTTTTGGCCTTCCGCCTCCATCAAAGCGCTAAGTTTACTCATTTCTAGTCCATAAAGATTAATCATCAATACTACCCTTTTTCATGACTGCAAAGTAATATGAACATCCGACTCTCTTGTATGGGAAATATTGCTTGTCTCTAATTAAGACATATTCTTGGTGTTCATTGAGGAAATCATTAACGATCGCGGAACTTTCTTTTTTAGAAATAGTATCCACTAAATACATGAGATAACCACCTTCTTCAACTTGTCCGGCTGCTTCTTCTAAAGCTACTCTTTGATTGGCGATTAACTCGTCGAGTTTTTCTAAATCAAAACGCAAGAAATAATCTGGCAAAAGTTGCAGTAAGTTAAGATGTGAATTATCAGGCATAACAATGAAGGTATGAACTGATTTAGAAACACAAGTGATGATTGAAGTGGCTTGTGCTTCATAAACATTCACTCCTTTTAAGAAATTGTTTTTCGCTAAGAAATTTTTCACGTTATTGACAGTGTTTATATTATTAGCAATAAATTCTACGTTGGTTAACGTGGCATATCTTGCCATAAATTCTGAGAAAATATCATTAGGATATTCACAATAAATCGCTAAACCCCTCAATAAGTCGACTTCGCCCACATCAAGCATTTCTTTAAATGCTAAAGGTAATGGGAATGCTAAATGTTTTTCATTAACAAGGTGATTTTTGAATTTTTGGTCACCTTTATATAAAGCGACGCCATTTATATTTTCGACTCTTTCAAATTCTGGATATTTTTCGAAGAAATCGTCATCCCTAATCAGAGTATTGTTTATCCTCACTACGACTGGAGCGGGACGAGAATTTGCTCTTAATATTTTGTTGGCAGAAATGTGACCGAATTGTTTATGCCACATTCTGACAATGTTGACCGGAGTGTTGTAACGATAGGACAAAAAATCATAAGATCCAATTTCAATATCGTTTGGCACTAACTTTCTTTCATCCATATATGGCGTGATAAAGTTTTCAACACTTGGTTCACCTTCTTTGATAAAAGCTGCTGCAGCTTTATTGCATTCTGCTTGATCAAGTTTTTTGATAAATAAAGCATTGCTTAATGCAATAAGCATTAAGATAACTCCCTCGTTTTCCATATCTGGATAAGTAGTTTGAACAATGCGATTCATCACCAAATAATGGCGCAAAACACAACCAACAATTGCGGAAATAACAATTTTATCATCTCTAACAAGATTGTTGTGTTTAAAAACCGACTTTAACGCAAGCGAAAACGGAACGCGTTCATAGATGATTTTGATGAGAAGTTCTTTTGCCAAAGTTTGTTGGACCATATCGTTATCCTCCAATGTCAACCTTTTAAAGATTCGAAAATATCACCGGTGAAAATTTCATCATCGCCTTCACCTTCTTCTTTACCTTCGTAATCTTCACTTTCTGTGGTTACTAAATTATCTTCACTAATAAAAAGTGGATAAGTGTCGTTGATTTGTACATAGCGGTCACCTTGAGCATAGTAATAAAATTCTAGCGTCTTATTAATGGCGACTTCTCCAATTCCTTTAAGAATTAGATTTGCTACTTGATCTTGTAACACGGCAACCTTTTTTGGTGCGTGCACATGGACAATGATATTCCAAGATGTTTGTTCAACCCCTAAATGGAAAACCATATTTTCTGGTGCGACAAAAACGATGTCTTCATTTTTGACTTCATATAATTTAGCCAGGTTGGGCGTCATTTCTCTAGACAAACGTCCAACAACAAATTGGTCAAGACCATAAATGGTGATTGTAATCATAAAAATATACCTCGTATTTACTATAATACAAATAATACATTTTTAATATTAAAAATTGTATGGGTCGATATTAATCAATAAGTCAAAATGACTTGAATATCCATATAATTGTTGCATATTTTGTAAGACTGACTGCATTAGTTCACGGTTGGTATATTTTATTTGAATCGACCTTAAAAATAGTCCGCGTTCGTAAGGAACATAAGGAGTTGCTGGTCCTAATACTAGCCCATTTTCTTGGAGATGTTCATTTAAGTAATCAACGATTTGATAAGTGCTTTCAATAACCTTTTTTTCGTTTTTTCCCTTGATAGTAATTCCGACTAAAAATGCATAAGGCGGATAAAACTGTAATTTTCGCATTTCCATTTCTTTACGATAAAATTGCTCATAATCTTGTCGCGCAGCAAAAGTAATTGCATAGTGGGAAGGTTGATAGGTTTGGATGATGGCATAACCAGGTTTATCTTTTCTACCAGAACGGCCAATTGCTTGAGTGATAAGTTGGAAGGCGCGTTCACTACTCCTAAAGGAGGGCATTGATAAACCGATATCAGCGAGGACGATTCCAACAAGTGTCACATCTGGAAAATCATGACCTTTGGCAATCATTTGTGTGCCAATTAAAACGTTGGCTTCTTTATTTCTAAAAGCTTCGATAACCAAAGGTATTTTATTTTTATTTTTTGCAGAATCACTATCCAAACGTAACGTCTTGGCCGAAGGAAAAAGTCGTTCAATTTCTTCTTCAATTTTTTCAGTACCAAAGCCAGTTTTAATTAAATATGAAGATCCACAAGTTGGACAACTTCCTGTTAATGGCTCAACATAATCGCAGTGATGACACTTGAGCATATTATCAGTCTTATGATAAGTCATCGCAATTTTACAAGTCGGACAAGTGAATACATATCCGCAGCTTCGGCAAGTGACGTTTGTGGAAAATCCACGACGATTGATTAGCAAAATTGCTTGTTCGTTTTTTGCTAAAGTTTGATGCATGGCTTCACGTAACGCATGCGAAAAAATGTAACTATCGCGATCAATATTTTTATAATCTCGCATGTTGACGATTTTTGTTGTTGGAAGTTTTTGATTATTGATGCGTTTATTTAAGTAGAGCATATGATAAACCTTTTTAGATCCGCGAGCACGTGATTCCAAAGAAGGAGTTGCACTACCCAAAAGAACTTTAGCTCCGTGATATTTTGCACGCATTATTGCTATGTCCCTAGCGTGATAAAATGGCAGTGTGTCTTGTTTATATGTTTCGGTATGTTCTTCGTCAAGAACGATGAGACCAATATTTGGCAAAGGGGCAAAAATCGCACTTCTCACACCGACGACAATTTGACATTCGCCACGCGCTATCTTGCGATATTCATCATATCTTTCGGCAGGAGTTAACTCGCTATGTAAAATAGCGATATGTGTTGAAAAACGGTGCAAAAAATATTCTACCATCATCGGCGTTAATGAGATTTCAGGCACAAGCATTAAAACGCTTTTTCCTTGTTTGAGATATTGTTCGGATAAGGCGAGATATATTTCTGTTTTACCACTGCCAGTTACCCCTTCAAGCAAATAAACTAGATCTTTACTTCCATTGAATTCATTTATCACACTTTTTTGGTCATCACTCAGCGCTGGAGGAGCTTCATATTTATAGTTTGGAATTTTTAAGCGCCTTTTTTCTTCTTTTACTTCGACGATATGGCCTTTATCCAATAAATTCATTACATATTTTGCTTTGCTAACATTGCGTTTTAATATGCGTCCTTCATTTTTGATTAAGCGAATTAGTTCAATTTGTTTATTGGTTAAATTTGATTCATCATCATTCGCCACTTCGTAGTAATAATCAAAAGCAATACCTGGAGCTTTTAATGCCGATTTTCTTGGCGATAACGAAGGGGGGAGCATCGCTTGTAAAAAGCTAATCTTTGGAGCAAGATAATAGGAAGATACTTCGTCTAACAATGAAAAAAGTTCTTCATTTAATAAGGGGCTTTCATCAATTAATTTTTTTATTTCTTGTATTTCAAAACCCATTTCTTCATTTAGTTGGGCAATAGTTTTGTTTGTATCGATAACGTTTAAAACATAACCGACGATATCGCGATTATTGAAAGTGATCAGCACTCTGGTGCCTTTTATGATAATTTTATCGCCTTGATATACATAGGAAAATGGACGGTTTAAGGAACTTTGTGCGTATTCGATGAGTACTTCTAATAATTGCATAGGCTATACATATTAATCTTCATCAAGTTTTTTTATTATTGAGATAATTTCATCTCCTGCCCGTTTTATGTTGTCATTAAGAATAATAAAGTCATAGTTTTGGGCTTTTTCCATTTCACTTTTGCCTTTGGCTAGTCGTTTTTGAATGACTTCTTCTGGTTCAGACTTTCTTTTCCGTATCCTTAGTTCCAGTGCTCTTAAGGAAGGGGGGGCAAGGAAAAATGAAACAACGCGGTCGTCCTTAACCTTTTTTAAGACTTGTTCCGCGCCATTAATTTCGATTTCTAGAATGACATTTTTGCCTTGATTACGCATTTCTTCGACATAGCTTTTCGGTGTGCCGTAACGATTACCAACGAATTCTGCCCACTCTAAAAAATTATCGTTGTCGATGTTCTTTTGGAATTCTTCCCGAGAAACAAAGAAATATTCAACGCCGTTAGTTTCATTTGCTCTTGGGGCCCTAGTTGTCATAGAAATAGAAAAAACTAGTGGTAAGGCATTGCGGTTCATAATGTATTTTCTAACCGTTCCCTTGCCAACGCCCGAAGGACCACTCAAAATGATTAATAAGCCCTTTTTCATATAAATATATATTAAATATTATTTATCTTAGGGTCAACACATTCACATATAACTTGAAATTAGCAAAAATTAAAAGCTAATTTCTTCATATCGCTAAATCATGTTATTTGTTACAATTATGACGATGAACTACTATTCTTATTCTGCATTCAAAGTAATTGAAAAAGAACTTAAAGAAAAAATTGTTGGTTGCCGTATTAACAATATCACGGTGATTAATTCTCATGATTTTCTGTGTTCTTTATCAATGGTTAAAGAGGAGAAATTACTCGTTTCATTAAACCATCAACATCCATTTATTTGTTTGCTTGACATAACTTCTTCTAACCCGACTATTACTGGTAATTTAAACGAAAACTTACGCAAGTATTTGCGGGAAGCCTTTATACTTTCCGTTGACTTAATTCCTAACGAGCGCATCTTACATTTTGTCCTACAAAAAACCAATGATTATTATGACATCGAAAAACGTCACCTATATTTGGAGTTCATCTCTCAAAGAGCAAATTTGGTAATTACTGACGATCAGCTAAAAATTATTTTTGCCCTCCATTATTCGCCATTAACGAGTGCTAGAGCAATCTTAAATAATCTACTCTATTCTTTACCTGAGGCGATTAATCTCACCCCTGAGGAAGCGCCAACTCTTGCTTCGCTAAAAATAAATGCACAACAATATTACAAATCAGCCATTGAAAAACACAAAAAAGAAAAGTTTTTACCATTATTTCGCTTCATCAAGAGTAGAATCAAGGCATTAAAACGAAAAATTGATATATTAAACCGGGAAATGGATCATGCAAAATTACATCTAAATGATGTCGACCATGGCAATATGATTTTAGCCTTACAAAATGACTATGAAAACATGTCGGCATATTTAAAAAATAATAATATTGTTTTAGATGAAAATCTTTCATTAGTAGGAAACGCCAATGCGTTTTTCAAGAAATATAAGAAAAGTAAAAAGACTTTGGAAGTGGCTAATAGAGAAATTGAAAAAGCGAATCAAGAAAGTAATTATTTATCCTACTTGCTTTCTAGTAGTAACTACATGGATGACGAAGATTTATTAGCGATTACTCAAGAACTTATGCCCAAAAAAATTAGCAAGAAGAAAATTTCTTCAGTTAAATATGGAGTGGTTTCATTTCATAACACTAAGATATTATTTGGAAAAAACGCTGCTTCAAATAATGAACTGACTTTTAAAGTAGCGAGTAGAAATGATTACTTTTTACATATTAAAGATTATCAAGGAGCGCATGTGATAATTAAAAACGCTAATCCCGATGAAGAATCTAAATTAGTCGCCGCGGAGATTTGTTTAATTCTTTCGAACAAAACGGCTGGCGAAGTAATGATTGCTCCGATGAGTAATGTGAAAAAAGGCCACGCACTAGGCGAAGCCAACTTACTTAATTATCAATTAATTGTCCTGAAGCAAGTTAGAACGTCCACCATTGCTTTACTTAATAAGTCACGCTAATTATTTCTTAAATAAAAAATTTGGACCTTTGATTGCCTCTTCAGTCGCAAGACTTGGAAAGTTTTGTTGTCTTAAAACTTCATAGGTAACAAGTGCTACACAATTTGAAACATTTAAACTTCTTGCAGCAGGTACCATTGGGATACGCATTAACTTATCTATGTTATTTCTTAATATGTCGTATGGAATACCAGTTGATTCTCTACCAAACATCAAATAAACATCATTGATAGGCGAAGAAAAATCGAACGAAGAATAAACGCGATTTGCATATCTCGTCACATAATAAATATTATTTTGTGGGACTGTTTTTATAAAGTTCGCGTAGTCTTCATAGAAAAATAGCTTTAGGTCATCAATATAGTCCATGCCTGCTCTTTGTAAGTCTTTATTTTCTAAAGAAAAAGTAATCGGACCAATGATATGGAGTGTAGCATGAATAGCAACGCAAAGTCGCATGATGTTGCCCGTATTTTGCGGTTTTTCAGGGCGGAATAAAACGATATGTATCATTGGTTAATTAGCCACGTAATTTTCTTTCGGCGGTCACTTTTGGTTCGATAACATTTCTATATCGATCCATGCCTTGCTTAATAATTTTTTCAGCTTCTTGGCGATTGCCAATCACATCGGTAAACGTTTCTTTTCCTTCTAAGGCTTTATAAACTTGAAAGAAGTGACGAATTTCTTGCATGATGTGGGCTGGTAGTTCATTAATGTCAGAATAGACATTATAAAAGGGGTCATTTATCGCCACAGATATGATTTTTTCATCGTTAAGTCCACTATCAGTCATGGTGAGTACACCGATTGGAATACATTCAACAAAACTCATTGGAACGATGGATTCCGAGCATAATACCAACACGTCTAATGGATCATAATCTTCGCCAAAAGTGCGCGGAATGAAACCATAATTTTGTGGATAATGGGTACTAGTAAAAAGCACTCTATCTAAAATTAAATGTCCTGTTTCTTTATCTAATTCGTATTTATTTTTACTTCCTTTAGAAATTTCAATTAATGCTAAAAACTGCTGTGGGGTTACACGATTAGGTTTAACGTCGTGCCAAGGGTGCGTCATAATCACTCCTCCTATTCATCTTCATAGACGGCAATGCGATTTAAGGCTCTCGCTAAAGCCTTTTCTACTTTTTCGACATCTATATTATAACGATTATTCAAACTATTAGTGGCATTCTCTTTTGCTCTTTTTGCTCGTTCTATGTCAATTTCCCGCTTGCTTTCAATACTATCGACTAACAAGATAACTTCATCTTTATTAACATTTAGTAAGCCTTCACCAATAGCGTAAATATCGTGATTGTTGGAAGTAACAATAACTAATTTAGAAACTTTGACTTTAGCCACCAAAGGTGCATGGCCTGGCAAAATGCCTAAGACAAATTGGTCTGTAGTCACGACAATCTCTTCGACGTAGCGGTCGTAATATTTCCCATATGGGGTAAATATTTTCAGCAAGAAAGTTTTCATTCTGGCTTTAACTCCATTTTTCTTTTTACGTCATCAATTGTGCCAACGTATAAAAAAGCAACTTCTGGAATATGATCGACTTCGCCATCCAAAATCGCTTTAAAACTACGAATGGTATCTTCGCGTTTCACAAAGACTCCTTCAATACCACTAAATCTTTGAGCGACGTGAAATGGTTGTGATAGAAAGTTACGTACTTTACGCGCTCTAGCGACAATGAGCTTATCTTCATCGCTTAATTCATCAATTCCTAAAATTGCGATGATATCACTTAGTTCTTTATACTTTTCTAAGGTTTCAATTACGCCACGCGCAACATCATAATGTTGTTGACCAACATATTCGACTTCCAAGGCTGTTGAAGTAGAACTAAGCGGATCAACAGCTGGATAAATCCCAAGTGCTGCGGTGTTTCTATCTAAAACGGTTTTCGCATCTAAATGCGAGAACGTTGTTGCCGGAGCTGGATCGGTTAAATCGTCAGCCGGCACATAGATAGCTTGTACCGAAGTAATAGAACCGTTTTTTGTTGAAGTAATTCTTTCTTGTAGTTGCCCCATTTCTGTAGCAAGCGTTGGCTGATAACCGACAGCCGAAGGCATACGACCAAGGAGAGCAGATACTTCGCTACCAGCTTGCGTAAATCTAAAAATATTATCGATGAAAAGTAAAACGTCGGTTTTTTCTTCGTCACGGAAATATTCCGCCATCGTTAGCGCGCTTAATGCAACACGCATACGAGCACCTGGTGGTTCGTTCATTTGACCAAACACTAAAGCAGTTTTATCAATAACGCCAGTTTTAATCATTTCAAAATACAAATCATTACCTTCGCGACTTCTTTCACCAACGCCAGCAAAAACAGAAATACCACCCTTTTCATTAGCGATATTATTAATTAACTCTTGAATTAATACCGTTTTTCCTACACCAGCACCACCGAATAAACCAATTTTGCCACCCTTAACATAAGGACAAAGTAAATCGATAACTTTTATACCGGTTTCGAAAATTTCCACTTTAGTGGATTGCTCTTTAAATTTCGGAGGTTGACGATGGATGGATACCTTTTTGTTTTCGGTCAAAGCAGGTTTATCGTCAATTGGTTCGCCGAGCACATTAAACATTCTTCCCAAAGTTTCTCTTCCTACTGGGACGGAAATCGGCGCTCCGGTAGAAATGACTTCAATGTCGCGCGTTAAACCTTCGGTTGGCCCCATAGAAACACATCTAACGACATCATCTCCGATGTGTTGCATCACTTCAATTGTTAAAGATTTGCCTTCTTTAAGCGGAATTATTAAAGCGGTTAGTAACTCAGGCAATGTTTGATTTTTAAACTGCACATCAACAATTGGTCCAACAACTTGTCTAACTATGCCGGTAATTTTCTTTTCCATGGTTTATAGTCTCCTTTAAATATTGGCTGCACCGACAATTTCGGTGATTTCTTGGGTGATGGCGCTTTGTCGCGCTTTATTATATTCAATGTGTAAATCTTCGAGTAGTTCTTCTGCGTTTTTTGTAGCATTTTCCATCGCATTAGAACGAGCCGCTTGTTCACACACTTCGCTTTCTAAAAATTTAGCATAAATAGTGTTTTTTAAATATAAAGGAATGAGAGTTTCTGCGAGCACTTCTGGACTAGGTTCCATAATGGGTGGGTAACCGATATCCGCATTAGTCGATTGTTTTAATGGTAAAACCAAAAAATCAACAGGGCGGAAAACAAGTGAATTTTTATAAGAAGTATAAATTAAATGAATTTCACGATATGACCCTTGATGAAATGCATTGAGGAGGAAATCGCTCATTTCGCTAATTAGTTTTTCATCTTGAACAGAATAATAGTTTTTGAAAGTGTAAATCTTGTTGAAGGTTGAAGTTTGATAACGGCTGATAGCTTTTTTGCCGAGTAAAATCACATCATCTTCTGGCTTGATTATTGAGTCAGCCAAACGGAAAATACTAGCGTTATATGAGCCACATAAGCCTAATGAAGAAGATAGGATAATATATAAGTTTTTTTGCGCTTCGTTTGGCTTAAAATAAGGTTCGTTCTTTGGCGAAACGTAAGAAAAAACAAGCGAAGAAAGCTCATCGATTTGTTGGGCGTATTCTTTAAAAGCTAACATCTTACCTTTCCACTTCTTCAATTTTACAGATGAAACTAACTTCATTGCCGAAGTGATTTTGTAAGAACCTTTAATCGCTTTGATTCTTTTTTTAATACGAGTAACTGCTTGCGCCATATAACTTAGCGTCCACTTTCAAAAAATATTTTTAGTTCTTGTTTGAGGATCATTTCATCTTCTTGCGAGATGATTTTATTTTTATTGATATTATCAAGTACATCTTGATGGACAGCTTTAAATACAGCATAGGCTTCATCAAGTTTGGTTCTAATTTGATTCTTATCAACGAAGTCTAGGTATTTGTTTTTTGCAGCATATAAATCAAACACTTGTTTATCAAGTTGATACACTTGGTATTGGTTTTGTTTTAAAACACTCATTAAAGCTTCACCATGTCTTAACACTGCTAAGGTGGAAGCATCTAAATCACTACCAAACTGTGCGAACGATTTCATTTCTAAATATGAAGCTAGTTCAATCTTTAAACTTCTAGATACTTGCTTCATCGCTGTAAATTGCGCATCGCCACCGACACGGGAGACGGATAAACCACTATCAATTGCCGGTCTTTGTCCGGCATTGAATAAATCGGTTTGTAAAAATATTTGACCGTCTGTAATAGAAATAACGTTTGTGGGGATATAAGCACTAATATCACCTGACTGCGTTTCAACAATCGGTAAAGCGGTAATTGATCCACCACCATATTCAGGAGCGAGTTTGCATGCTCTTTCTAGTAGGCGAGAATGTAAATAAAAGACATCGCCAGGATAAGCTTCTCTACCAGGAGATCTTTTCAAAAGCAAAGATAAAGCACGATAACTGACTGCATGTTTGCTTAAATCATCATAAACAATCAAAACATCTTTACCTTGATGCATGAATTCTTCTGCCATCGCTACTCCAGCATAAGGAGCGATATATTGCAAAGGTGCGGCTTCGCTTGCAGAAGCGCTAACCACGATTGTATAATCCATCGCCTTGTACCTTTTTAATTTATCAACGATTTGCGCGACAGTTGAGTTTTTTTGACCTATGGCCACATAAATACAAATTACATTTTTACCACGCTGATTAATGATGGTATCGATAGCTAAAGCAGTTTTGCCTGTTTGTCTATCACCGATAATTAATTCTCTTTGGCCACGACCAATTGGGGTAAGTGCATCAATCATCGTAATGCCAGTTTCTAAAGGTGTGTCTACACTTTTTCTTTTCATGACACCTGGAGCAATAACTTCAATTGGGCGACGACGTTCAAACTTAATTTCCCCCACGCCATCAATTGGTTGGCCCAATGCATTAACTACTCTTCCGAGCAAAGTTTCTCCAACAGGTACTTCCATGACCATTTCAGTACGATTGACTAAATCGCCTTCTTTCACCAACGAATCATTACCTAAAAGGACTGCACCAACACTATCAGCGTTAAGGTTCATCACCATACCATAAACGTCGTTAGGGAATAATAAAAGTTCGCCCAACATCGCTTTATCCAACCCATAAATATGAGCAATGCCATCACCAACAGAAATGACGTTGCCGACATTGTGACTGGCAACTTTGTGACGATACTCCTTGATTTGCGCTTTAATCAACGCGCTGATTTCATAAGTGTTAATTTTCATTGTTTTTCTCCTTTATTAAGAGGTTGGCTTGTAGTTTTTCGAGTTGGTTTTTTATCGAATCATCATAGACATGTCCACCGATGACGATTTTTATTCCACCGATTAAATTAGGATCAAGTCGTGTGATTAGTGAGACAGCACTATTTTCATAACGACTAATTTTTGTTTCGATTTTGGTAACGAGTGATTTGTCTAATGGAAAAGCTGAATATAAATATCCTTCTTTGATTCCTAGTGATTGATTACACAACGAAATGAACGCTTGGAATATTTCATCTAGCAAAGCTAAACGATGGTAGTCGATAATAACCTTTAAAAAGTTGACGATTTCAATTGAAAAATCTTTAAATATTTTTTCCGCTCGAGCTTTTCTATCTTCACTGCTTAAAAATCTCGAATCTAGGAGTACGATTAAGTCATCGTTATCTTTGACGATATCGAGCAATAACTTGCTTTGCTTAAGCCAGGAATCAATTTGCTTTTCTTCCTGGGCCAAACTGAACAAGGCTGATGCGTAATTTAAAGCAATTTCATTCATAAACTAGTTCAATCGGTTGACAAAATCCTCAGCTAAACGTGTGTTATCGACTTCGCTGATTTCTCTTTTTAGTATTTCTTTTGAAGCTGCTAGAGCAACATTGACCATTTCCGCTCTAATGCTTTCTAATGCTTCTTCTTTTGCAAGAACAATTTCGTCTTGGACTTGTGTAAGAAGATTTTGTGCTTCAGCTTTCGCTTCTTCAACGATTGTTTCAGCGCGCACAAAACTTTGTTGTTCAGCTTGTTTGATAATCGTACTTGCTTGTAAGCGACTATTTGCCAATATAGCACTCGCTTCTTCTACTTTCGAAGCAGCTAAACGTTGGTTTTCCTTAGCGTCATCGATTTCTTTTTGAATAAAGTCTGCCCGCTTTTGTAAAATTCTTTTCACTGGTTTATAGGCTAAAACGAAAAAGGCGACCAACATGACAAGGAATGATAAAAATTGGATGACAAAGGACAATAAATTTGGCACCAGTTTTTCGGTGATTGTTCTAATGGTTTCACCAATATCAGACATATTTTTCCTCCTTAACCAACGAATAAAATTAATAATGAGACGAGTAGTGAGTAAATCGCAGTTGTTTCAACTAAAGCACAAGCGAGAATCATTGTGGTTCTAAGTTTGGAATACATTTCTGGATTGCGTGACATGCCATCAATGACATGTGCGCACACTAAACCTTCGCCCAATGCGCTTGGAATAACGCCTAAAATGGCGACTGCTGCGGCCATTGCATTCATATTATTACGTCCTCCTTTCTAAAGTATTAATACTGAAATCTTCGGGTATTTCTTGCCCGATAAAAATTGTTGTTAATAAAATAAACACGAACGTTTGGATTAACGCTGAGAATAAATCAAAATAAAGAGATAAAACAGCTTTCGGAATTGGTAAGATGAATATCTCATTCCAATTACCAGCTAAAAGTCCATCTTGCACGACTGGCATAAAACTAAAAATCATGCTAGATAAATTGCGCAAAGCGATTTCGATAATGGTCATAAGTGTCCAACCAGCAATTGCATTACCAAACAAACGTAAGGTAAGTGAAAGTAGAGGCGCCCACATGGAAATTAAGTTGATTGGCAAGAAAATTGGAATCGGTTCAACATAGCGTTTAAAATAGGCCCATCTGGTGAACTTTGCCGAAATTAAATGAATGCCTAAAAAAGTTGTTAAACCTAGCGAAAGTGGAATGGCCATGTTTGTCACCGGAGAAGGTAGGCCGATAATCCCAAAGATAAAAGCGATGAATAAATACACCGCTGTGCCCATAATAAATCCACCAAAATTCGGTAGAGTATTGCCAATGAGGTCTTTAGTTAAATCATCAAAAAACTTCACACCAGTTTCGGCAATTAATAGCAAACCTTTTGGCTTTTTTAGTGGATCTTGACGTCTTGCTTGAATGCCGATAATTAACGCTAAAATCATGATTATTATCATGACAATAAGCGAAGAAATAACTTCGCCTGGAATATCGAGGCTGAAAAAATTATCAAACATTTGAATCCTTTCTTATATAAGCCAATAGGGTGCTAAGAGAAATAATTAAATACGAAACAACAAGAACAATGGGCGAAATAATGATCATTTGAAATTGAAGTTGTAAAAAGGTAAAAAGTAGTGCAAGAACAACAATTAACCCAAGTCTTAAATAGATAAAAAATATGTCTAAGGAGACTTTGTGTGTCTTCCTTTTTTGATTGAAATATAGAAACAACCAACTGACTGTCACAATTGCTCCACTAGTTAAGACGGCCAAAGGAATTTCATAATGATTGAACCAAAAGAGAACCGAAACACCTAAAAATACTAGTAGCGTGCATAGGGCTGCAATAATACAAGCTTTATATTCGATTTCTTTCGTCCAAAACTTTTTCATTATTTAACTTTAATACGTTTTAATACGGTGACAGGGGCAATGCCGTTTTTATATGTGAGTTTAACTTCTCCATCAACAAGTGGACGGAGATATTCTCTAAATTTGTCGCTCATTCTAGTATTATCAACCATCATCTCTTGTGTGACATGACTAACAGCATTGGCAACTTTACTTAAAGGAGCTAATTGATATTTTATCTTGTAAGGATTTTGGCTGACTCTTTTAAAGACAATCATCTTGCCAGTCTTTCCTTTAAGAGCGGCTTGAACAGCCTTTTTTCCAGTCATAATTGCTTCTTTGCGATCGGTTAAAGAAACATAGCCAGGGAAAGCTCTTTGCACGATAGAAAATTCAACGGCGCGGGTTGGTAAATCTAAACGGTTTTCAATAATGCGACATAGTTCACTAGCCGCGCCACCAAGTTGAGCGTGTCCAAAACCATCGACGCGAACATTAGTCATATCTCTTTCAAATTTTATGCCTTCGCTAATAGCGACAAGCGCATAACCTTTTTCGTCGTACACTTTTTTAACATCCGCTAAAAAATGCTCTAAATCAAAAGTCATTTCTGGTAAGTAAATGAGGTGTGGTCTAGTTGCTTCTGGCAGTAAATCAACAGAGGCAGTTAACCAACCAGCATCACGACCCATAATTTCGACAACATGAACTTTGCCTTTTTTAAAGCAACCAGCATCAACAGAAAAAGCGTTGACAGCATTCATGACAAATTTTGCCGCACTTGGAAAACCTAAAGAATGATCAGTACAGGCTAAATCGTTATCGATAGTTTTTGGAACGCCGATAACTTTAACGTCTTCTATGGCTAATTCTTTAACGAGTTTGGCAATTTTATTACAAGTATCCATCGAATCGTTGCCACCATTGATCAAGACATAACCGATATTATGTTTTTTAATGTTTTCAATAATTTTTGCGTATTCAGCACTATGGATGTCTTTTGGCAATTTTTTTCGAGTCGTACCTAAAATGCTGCCCGGAGTTTGCAATAATAGTTCGATTTGTTCATCATCCTCTAAACCTAAATCGATTAAGTTATCATCGATTAACCCCTCAATTCCATGGGTCGAACCATATATATGGCCGATTAAATCAGGATGCTTTTTGGCTTCCTTGATTGCTCCATAAAGCGAAGAGTTAATAACTGAGGTTGGACCGCCGGATTGAATGTAGACCAAGTTTTTCATAAATTTGATTCCTCCTTTTAAATTATTTCTATGTGTAAATGTTTCAATACGTCAAAAGATTTTTCTTGCATTGCTAAATCAAATGATGAAGTGGCTTTTCTAATAACTTTAATTTTTGCGTAAGGAGAAGAAAAGGTTTTCGCAATAATTGCGTTTGTAAAAACGCAAATATCACTCACTAAGCCACATAAATATATTTCATCATAATGATGCTTTTCTAAATATTGGCCTAAAGCCGCACTTCCAAAAGTTGGTTTTTCAAAGACCAGGGAGTCACCGACAAGTTTTTTGATTTCAGGATGAAGCTCCCATCCCTTTTCACCTTTCTTACAATGAGAAACGGGTAAATAATGACCTTCGGTTGTTTCCACGTAATTATTTTCGTGCGTGTCAAGAGTGAAGATTACATCCTCTCGTTCTTCTTTGAAAACTTTGATGAGTTGAGCAATTTCTCCAGCAAGTTTTTCTGCGCCAGGAAACCCAAGTGACCCATCAATGAAGTCATTTTGATAATCAACAACAACAAGTAATTTTCGCATAATCAAAATCTTTCCATCTGTGTTAAACTATAGCACATTATATATTTATAAAAAATATAAATCAAAAAACACGTGGCAAAAACAATGCATTTCGCTATAATAAAGAAGACGCAATAGTGCAATATATTAATGACCCCATTCCAAAAAAATAAAGGAGGAAAAACATGTCATTTAAAGTTACTTTTAATCAAGAAGAAAAAATATACAACGAACCGGTAACCGTCCTAGACATCGTTGGCAATGATACCGATATCGTTTGTGCCTATGTCAACCACTATGTTAGAGAATTAACATATACAATTGACAAGGATTGTGAAATTATCCCTTTAACCTGCAAAGACCGCGATGCGAAACCGATTTATGAGGCATCCTTGCGCTATTTAGTGGCGATGGCTATGCACAATATTCATCCAGAACTACAAATTAGATTTGCTTATAATGTTTCGCGTTCAATTTTTATGCAAATCTTAAATCAAGGCACTAGTGCTTCAGGTATTATGATGAAAGAATTAATCGCGGAAATGAATCGCTTAGTCGAGCAAGATATTCCGTTAATTAGACAAATTGTGTCTAAAGAAGAGTCTGCGCGCATCTTCGCGGAAGATGGTTATCAAGACAAAGTTGATATCTTAAAATACCGTCCAGAAAAAACCGCACACATTTACCGCTGTGGCAACTATCGTAACTATATGTATAACCGCATGGTTCCATCGACCGGTTATATTAAAAAGTGGTTAGTTAGATACTACCACCCAGGCATTATCATCCAATATCCGCGCCCAGATTATAATGGCGAAATTCCACCATTTGAAGATGCTCCGACCTTTGGTCGCACGCTAAAAAGAGCGCACCAATGGGCCACCGCAACAGGTTGCGATAGTATCGTCGGTATTAACAAAAGAATTGAAAAAGACGGTGAGGTTGACTTTATTACCCTGTGTGAACAAAATCACAACCGTCAACTTTGTGAACTTGGGCAAATGATTGAAGAAGATAAAGATTCGATTAGATTAATTTGTATCGCTGGGCCTTCTTCTTCTGGAAAAACCACATTTGCAAATCGTTTAAGAATTGAACTTTTATCTCGAGGCATTAATCCTATTCGTATTTCGATGGATGATTACTATTTAGATAAAAATAATATTCCACTTGATGAAAATGGCGAACCAGATTTAGAAAGTGCTGATGCTTTAAATATCGCTTTATTTAACCAAAATCTTGGTGATTTAATCGCTGGCTTGGAAGTTGAATTACCAAAATACGATTTTAAACAAGGCAAACGTGTTAAAGGTCGTGTTTTGCAAGTACCAATCGATCAACCGATTATCATTGAAGGTATTCATGCTTTAAACGAAAGATTAACCACTTCTGTTTCATCGCACCAAAAGTTTAAAATCTTCATTGCTCCTCAAAGTCAAGTTAACATCGATAATCATAATCCGATGAGCTTAACTGATTTAAGGTTATTAAGAAGAATCGTTCGCGACTTTCAATTCCGAAACTCTACTGCGATTGACACATTAACCATGTGGCCAAACGTTAGAAAGGGCGAGTTCAAATGGATTTATAACACGCAAGAAGGAGCAAACTTTGTTTTTAATTCCTTCTCTAGCTATGAGTTAAGCGTCATGAAAAAATACGCGATGCCTTTACTTGAAGAAATCGATAGTGAAAGCGAATTTTTCCCAGTAGCTGAAAGACTTATTCGCATGCTTAAGTTTTTTAAAGATTTACCAGATATGTGGGTACCATGTAATTCAATTATTCGCGAATTTATCGGTGGTTCTTGCTATCAAGACGTCTAAAAGTAGCGCGCAATTACATATTAAAAATGGCATTTAATCTGCCATTTTTTTATTCCATTGTAGTTGCAAGTTCTTAAAAGTTTGTAACTCGCGTTTATGAATGGCGACGAGTTGCGCATAGTATATTTTACGCATCTCTTGATATTGATGCATTTGGTCTTGGGAAACATTTTTTGAAAATAAAGAAACAAAGACACTTTCTAATCTAAAGAAACTTTCATATAAACTTAATAAAGTCATGTAATAAAAATATTCTTTATTAGAATAAATAAGTAACGGCGTGCTATGAACGATTTCACTAGAAATTTCATAACGTTTTGAATAAATTTCTAAACCGGCAAGTTTTTCTAAGCCATCTCTAAAATTTAGTTTAAAGTTTTCCATTCCTTTAGGCAAAATTTGGTAAAGCCAACCATATTCAATATATTTTTTAATGTCTTTACTTTTTAGTTCTTTTTGACGCATCTCTTCTTTCATTTCATGGAACAAACGATCTTGTTCCTCTTTGTTTTTATACGCATCATTAAAAGCTAAACCGAAATTCATATGCCGAAGGTATTTGTTAATTAATGGATCGCCATATTTATCAAGTAAGATTAAAGTGCATTCGCATTCATGAAGTGTTCTCCAAGATGAAAATGCTTCCGTTTCATAACCCGCTAAAAGGGAATCTATAATACAACGAGAAATTGTTAAAGACTTCATAAGCAAGTCGCTAATCAAAGAAGATTGTGGATCGTTTTTCTTATAGTTTTTAACAATGTTAAGCATGAAGTTTATATAAATATATAACGAGGAAGCCGGAGGAAGAAAACGATTAGAAAGTTTGCGTTCTTGATGGCTAAAGATTGATAAAGATAAACATTTGTCAGCGACAACCGAAGACATTGAGTTGGCAAAATTTTCATTGTTGACAAAACGTTTTCGTTCTTCTTCGGATAAATAAGAAACCGAATAATGATACTCACCAATCGCATAAAATAACAGTTCCAACTGATTGACTTCTTTAACCCCTATTTGCGCATTTTGTTGAGATAAATACTTCACTACTTCGTTAGCAGTTTTATACACATCATAAAGATACTCAATTTCTAAAATATTGTTTAGCTTGAGGTTGTTTAGTATTTCAATAACTTTATCTTTACTCAGCAAATTCGACATACTACCTACTTAAATAGTCTAGTGGCTTTGATGGCTCTTTTCCATCCTTTATATAATTTATTAACTTCTTGACTTCTCATCTTTGGTTCATAAAGAGCCTGATATTTATGTATTTGCTTAATTGTTTCGAGGCTATCATAAAAACCTGAATAGAGGCCTGCCATATAGGCAACACCTAAAGCAGTTGTTTCTAAACAAAGGGGTAATTTTATTTCTGTTTGTAAAATATCGCTTTGGAATTGCATTAAATATTTATTAACCGTTGCTCCGCCATCAACTCTCAAACTAATAAGAGGTTTCTTCGTTTCTTTTTTAATGACTTCCACCACATCTTTACATTGATAAGCAATTGCTTCAAGCGAAGCTCGGACAAATTGACTGCGGTTAGTGGCTCTAGTTAAACCAAATACTGCCCCGTGAACATCATCGTCCCAGTAAGGAGTGCCTAGTCCAGTAAAAGCAGGCACGACATAAATACCGCCACTAGGACTAGCCAATGCCACGGTCTCGGCGTCTTGTGATCGATCAATAAGTGCCATTTCATCGCGCAACCATTGCACAACCGCACCACCGATAAAAACAGAGCCCTCCAATGCATAAGTGACATTGTTTCCAATTTGCCAAGCTACTGTAGTTAATAAGCCATATTTCGATAATACTGGTACTTTTCCGGTATTCACTAATAAGAAACAGCCAGTACCATACGTGTTTTTGCTCTCGCCAACTTCAAAACAAGTTTGTCCAAACAATGCGGCTTGTTGATCGCCTAAGACACCAGTGATATGTAAATGGCTTTTTAAATATGCTAATTCTCCAAAATCATAACTAGAAGGACATACTTTAGGGAGCATTTTTGTAGGGACATTAAATAAAGCACAAAGCTCGTCATCCCATTTCATATCTTTAATGTTAAATAGTAAAGTTCTAGAAGCATTGGTGACATCAGTTGCGTGCATTTTGCCCATCGTCATTTTATAAATTATCCAACTATCAATTGTACCAAAAAGTAATTCGCCATTTTCTGCGCGTTGTTGCCCATGGTCAATATTGTCCAAAATAAAACGAATTTTGCTTGCAGAAAAATATGGATTAATTAATAAACCGGTTTTTTGATGGATGAGATCTTTTTTGTCATTATAACGATCACAAATATCGGCGGATTGACGTGACTGCCAAATAATCGCATTATAAACTGGTAAACCAGTTTTCTTGCTCCAAACAACGGTGGTTTCTCTTTGATTAGTAATACCCACAGTGGCAATTTCAGTAAGCGAAATATTACTTTTAATTAAAACTTCATTAATAACATCGGTAACACTAACCCAAATAGTTAATGGGTCAGCTTCTACCCAACCAGATTGGGGAAATAAACACGGTACTTCCCGTTGCGCGGAATAAAGCAAGTGGCCTTTTTTATCAAAGATAATGGCACGTGAGCTAGTCGTTCCTTGATCAATCGCTAAGATGTACTTCATAATTAAACGTTTCTAGAGGCCATTAATCTTTCGATTTCATCCATTTCTTTGACGATATTTTTACTTAAATTCATCGCTCCATCTTCGGTGATGAGCACATTATCTTCAATGCGCACACCGATGCCGAATTTTGCAAAATATAAGCCTGGTTCAACGGTAATGACATTACCGATTTGCAGTGGTCTATCTTTTACTGCGACATCGTGTGTGTCTAAACCTAGATGATGCGAAACACCATGATAATAATAATTCCTAATATCATCATCTTCGGTCATTAAACCGAGACGCAAACATTCATTTTTTAAAGTTTCAATCGCAAAATCTTGTAAATCTTTTAGCAATAAGCCAGGTTTAGCGTATTTAATAACGGCTTTATTCGTCGTTAAGACAGCTTCATAAACTTTTGCCTGTAAACCGACAAACTTGCCACTAATTGGGAAAGTACGAGAAATATCAGCACAATATTGCTTGTGGCGATAACCTAAATCAAAAAGGACTAAGTCACTATCTTTTGTCACATCATTTTGTGTTGGGTAATGTAAACAGGTAGCATTTTTGCCAGCGGCCACAATCGTAGAAAAAGCTAATTTCGTTCTATCGTGTAAACGGCCGTACATTTCAAAATAGTCAGCAAATACGTGTTCAGCCATACCTGATTTTAAATGACGTAAGACATAAGAGATACCACTATTAGTGGCTTCAATAGCTTTAGTGATGTTTTGTACCTCCAAAGGCGACTTAATCATTCTTAAATCGCGCAAGGAAGGATAGATATCAACGATTTCTTTATTTGGGTGATCAACTTTGAGTTTCATGGCAAAATCATTCATAAAGAAATTGTCTTTCAGTTTTTGTTCAGGAGAAGATAAATCTAAATAAACACAATCTATTTGACCGTAATGATTGTTGTCATCGGTTAGAGCAAGTTTTACCATTGTCTCAAAGTTTTCTGTTGAATAGACGTTTTTAACATCACTAATTAAACCCGCACTTTCAAAACTTATACGCTTACCAGTCCACTTTTCTTTAAGTTCATCATACGGATCAACGAATAAGTAAGTGCTTTTTTCTCCGATTGCTTTAATCATCATTAAAGCGCTATGTTCTTGTTCAATATTAGTTAAATAGAAAAAGTTTTTATTTACGCAAAAAGGTAAATACTCATCTTCACTACTCACTTTACTGACACCAGAAAAGAAGATAGCAATACTGTTTTCTTTCATCTGTTTAAATACTTCTTTGCGGCGGGCTTCTAATTCTTTGCCTTGTAAATCATGCATATATTTATTCTCCTATAATTTTTTTAGCGATTTCATTCATCTCTGGTAAGTTCACCTTTTCAATTTCGCCTTGATCCATTAATTCAGTATTCAAACTATTGAGCGGGAGCCTCCCTAAGATGGCGAAGTTTTTTTCCTTGGCAAACTGTTCGAGTTTTGATTTACCAAATAATGGAATTTGTTCTCCACACTTTGGACAAACTAGATAAGACATATTTTCAATGACTCCTAGAACTGGTATATCCATCATCTCGGCCATTTTTAAGGCTTTTGAGACGATTAATGACACGAGGTCTTGTGGGGAAGTAATGATGACTAATTGGTCGATTGGTAGGCTTTGGAAAATCGTTAAAGCCACATCACCTGTGCCTGGGGGCATATCGATTAATAGGACATCTAATTCATCCCAAACAACGTTTTCAAAAAATTGAATGACAAGATTAGAAACGAGTGAACCGCGCCAAATAATTGGGTCACTCTCATTTTCTAAAAGCATGTTTGCGGAAATAACTTTAATTCCTCCAATTGTCAAAGCTGGAAAAATATTGTTTTCTTCGCCAAATGCTTTTTCTTTTATGCCAAAAGCTTTCGGAATGCTTGGACCGGTAATGTCCGCATCCAAAATGCCGACTTTATAGCCCATCCTATTTAAATAAGTCGCTAAACTTGAGGTGACGAATGATTTTCCGACTCCACCTTTTCCGCTTAAAACTCCGACCACTTTTTTAATTTTACTCAAATCATTTGCTTTCGCTTTGACTATGCGGCTCGAGCAATTATCTTTTTCGCCACAGCTAGCGCAATTTCCTTCGCAGTATTCTACCATGTTGTTTCTACCTTTCTAATGTCACTAGGTCAGCGGAGTTGATTACGTCAACACCTGCTTGCAAGTAAGTGCGTAATAATCTACCAGCACCGAGCTTTGTTCCTCCAAAGTATCTAACGACAAGGAGGGCGACATTTTCGATTTCTTTTTTATAAAGTAACTCAAGCAAAGGCCTTCCAGCGGTGCCACGCGGTTCGCCATCATCGCTCGACTTGCTTTTTATCTTAACACGATAAGCATAAACAATGTGACGGGCTTTCTTGTGTTCTTTTCTTAATGTTGCTAAGAAGGGTTTAAAATCTTCTTCGATATTGAGGGGGATTAAGTAAGCGATAAACTTACTTTTCATCACTTCGATTTGTTGAATATAAATATTTTTTACTGTAAATGCCATAGATTAGATATTAAAGAAAGTTGCAATCCTTTCACCATAACTTGCAAACGAGAATACATTACTATAAATGTTATTGTTGTGGTTAGGATCTATTGTGGTTTCGTCCACGGCGTCGAAGTGATCAGGATTAATATAATATAACGGATTAAATGGGTCGTGAGAACCTGCATCTAAGGCTTTGAATGAAGCATGAGCTTCGGTTAAATATAATACGCGCGCTAATTCGGAATTCGTTTCTGGAGTAGCACCCATATCTTCAAAGCAAGCAACTAGTGAATTAATCGCTGTAAAGTTAGGAACTGGAGAAGCTAATTCACTTAGATAGTTTAAGGAATCAAGCAAGCCTTTTAAGCCGCGACGTTCAATGGCATTAAGTTTGTCATAACTTTCAAAACTAAGTTGTGTTGGATCGTCTTCGCCAAAACTGAATGTGACATATTGATAGCCGCCATATTTTCTAGTGACATTATCGTTTAATAAATCATTTTCTATATGGCTATATTGGTTTTCCAATATTGTATTTAAGAAGCCAGAAACGAATTCACTCACGATATAAGAACGACGATATTCGTTTGGATCGACTGCGCCTTCAACGTTATATGCGTTTTCAACGACACCTAAGATTGTGTCTTCTAGGTTTTTAACAATATCAATTGTGTTAGTGCCACCACCCTCATCAAATGTGTCGTTAGAAATAAGTCCACCATTGACTTCGGCAAAAATATTCACTAAGGCTTTTGCTTCAATGGCAGGGGTATCCTTGTAATCAGTTGTGTCGTCACTTTCAACAAGGTGAGCAATTTTAGAAAGAATTGCAATCTTATCGATATCAGCTAATGCTGAGGTGTTAGGATCAGCATCTTTACCAATATATGTGCCCAAAACATCACCTACGGCATGATATAAAAAGATGCCTTGTGCACTGATTTGGCGCCCTTCAACAACATTGAATTCACCAAAATCACCATCGAGATTGGTGTTAAGAATTCTCGAATAATAAACAAAACGTAAAATTGCTCTTAAATTTTTTTCAGCAGCCGTATTGTCTCCTTGTGATAAATTGGTAAAGCTTGCGATGTCTTGATTGTATTGGACACCATCATACAAGTCTCTTAATGTATTAGTTAAAACGCCAATTTCGCCCTTATCTTCATCGCCGAAAGCCTCACCGCCATATAAAGCTTGACCCAAACGATAATTAGCATACGAAGTGCCATTATATTCGGTAAGAGCATCAATACCTATCGCCCCCAAACCTTGTTTTAAGAAGCGAGGAATCGCATCAGCGATAATATCGGACATGTTAATGCTAAGTAGCAAAGTTTTGACATCATCTGGAGAAATTGTATCAAAGCCAAAAGAATTTAAGTCTAAGGATGATTCTCCTTTAGACATACCGATATCAGCCGCGGAACTTATCAAGTTCATAATCGCATGAATTTCGCCAGTATTTGAATTACTCGTCCAAGCTATTCCTGGATTATGGTGATAATATGGCGCTTCATCTTCAAGGAGAAGATTATCATCATCAGCACGAGTGATAAGTTTTATTTTTTGGTTCAGCTTGTTTTCAGCACTTCCATATACACTAACATCATCAGCGTAGTTTGTGTCATAAGCAAATTCATCCATGCCAACAAGTGAAAGCACTTGCGCAATGGTGCTTTCAAATAATGTATGTTCATTAGCGTTTGTGACGGACGTATAGTAATTTCCTGGATTAGGATGATTACGAGCTGGAGAATGGAATAAAGGTAAATCATGCATGGCCGTTAATAAGGAGGAAATAACTCCATCTGGAGCAACCATTGTATGAATGACGTTTGGATCAGTAAAACTGGCGCCACCAGAAAGGTCGCTAGTTAAATCGGCAACGACATATAACAAATCGGTAATGCTTGAAATATCGCTTTCGCTATATTTGGCTTCATAATCAGGTGTCGCCCTATAAACTCCACCATTAAAGAAGTAATGATAGAAAGGATCGACTTGTGCAAAGTTAATTGTTAAGCCACCGCTATTGAAATTAAGTTGGTTATTTTTCACAAGCACGTTATAAAGCATGTTCGGGACACAATCATAAAATAAGTCGCTATTAACAAGTGTTTTAAGTAAGTCATCAACAACCGCGATATTTTCGCTCTTATTAAAGTCTGCTTGCGAAATATCGGTTACTCTGTTTCCGCCATTATCGACTAAAGAATAAACTTTTTTGATGACATCCATTAAAGTAGCAATCTCTTTATTTTGTTCAATGAATGATGCTTCTTTTTCCGCTTCTTGAGCAGGAGTAAAATCTAAGTCAGTCTTAAAAGTTGACTTTACTAAATAGGTGACCTTTTCTTCGGCGGTTGTATATTCGCTAGCAATACTATCTTTCGGAGATTCATTGCCAAGATAAATAACATTTTTCATCTCGCTTTTGCCGAGCAAGGAATCAAATAGTTGTTGGAATGGAGTAAGTTCGTCAGTTTTTGAAGGACCAGCGCGATGGAAAACATAGGAATTATTAAAGCCAGTTAAAACACGTTTTAAATCATCAACAACACCATCATTTATCATTTGCCCAAAGTCGATGTTTGCTCCATCAAGAATGCCAGTATTTTTGAGTTTATCAATAACGTTATAGAAATCGATTAATAAATTGAGTTCTCTTTGTCTTTCCTCGCGGGCTTGTTCGAAGTTTTGCATATCTAAACCAGCATCAACCATATAAATATTGTTGGCAGTATCGAGCTTAAAAGCCGAATCGCCAGTTAAGAATTCTTCTCCGACAATGCTGTATAAGTTATAAATAGCCATTCGCATACATGTGGTTTCATTAACAGCAGTTAATAAGCCGTCAATTAATTCTGTCTCTAAACTTTCGAATGATAGTGATTGGCCGTTACTGTCTTTAACTAGCAAACGCATCGCATAGGTCATAAAGCGAACAACACGGGAAATTTCATCAACATCAAATAGATTCATTGAATCATAATCAGCGATGAAGTTTGCTGAAGCAAAATAGCCATCCCATTTATTTGTAGAATCGTAATAATTTGAAGTCGAACTAGTAATTTTATTACCAAAAACTGATAAGTAATTATCATGTTGGACAATGAATTGATCATAGTTACACCAAAAAGCAGCAATATTTTTGTAGTCATTGGCGTCTATGCCTTCAGGAGAGACAAAATCGCGATAAGCAATATAATGCGTTTGTTTAAGTGGATCATAATATTGATTTTCCCAAGCCAGGAAATATGAATCAGGTACACCATCATCACCCGGACGAACACCCCACGAAGTTTTCCAGTCCCAGTTGTTATCTATTTTTGGTGTCGGATCAGCGAGTAAGTCAAAGGTAGAGTCGCCAACATTAAATGAGCCCATCGCTTCGGCAATTTTTGCATAGAGCCATTTACCAAAGTTATATTGAATATTGTTATGTTCATCGACATAGTAGAATATGCCAGAATTAGCTAATTCGTGAAGCATTTTATTTAATTCAACAACTTTTGTAAAACTAGCAATATCAAAATTAGCTAAGAAGTTTGCAGCTTCTTCGTCATCTTCAGGCGTTAAATCATAAAGTGTATTTAATAAGTTTCGAATATTTGCTGCTTCTTTTGTCCAGTTAGTGACATTGCTAAAAGATACATTGTTTACGTAATCAATTAAAAAACCAGAGAGAGCATCGCCGAGTAGTTCATCAAGAAATGGACCTAAGCGTTGCGAGAAAATATAAGAGTCATCAATTTTTTCTAAGAATCCTGGTAAGTTGATTTTGCCTTCCCCATCATCTTTTAAGTTAGAAATCGCGCTTTGTGTTAAGCCATTTTCAAACATACTACCGGCATTTAAAACATCACGGGCAGCGATATATTTAATAATGTTACCAAATGCGTCAAACTCATCATTCCAAGTATGCACTGTTTCGACTTTTTCTAAGGTGGAACGAGGGACAACTAAACCGACGTCAGCAATCATGTCAAAAACGTAACCAAGTAAACCATAAAGGTTTTCATTTTTTGCGTAATTATCTCCTACTTGTGGAGTAGGGTTAATAATGGGGTTTTCATGTATAACATTAAGAATTGAAATTAATGAATCGACTTTGGTCTCATCTTTTAATACATCCATAAAACCATTACTGTCGGTTATAGAAGTAAATGAAGATAATACTTGTAAGTCTTCCCATTTATCAAGTACAGAAGATAAATCAGTGAAAAAGCTTCTTTGGTTTTTAGCTTTTGCCATATCGTGATCAATGGCACTAGCGATGACATCAGTTCGCAAACCATAATCGCTTAACATTTTTGAAATATCACTGCCGAGTAAAGTGGATTTAATTATTGGCATCAAAGCGTTATATAACAAGTTAGAATTATCCATTTTTTGAATCGCTTGTTGGAAGTAATCAATGTGCATGACATCAATCGAGAAATAATCTCCCTCGGTAAGCATTAAACTATTAAAGCCTTCTTCACTCAATAAAGCATCCAATAAGACTTTGTCTTTTGCGAGTGTGGCGACGATATCTAAAATCGCGGCAAATTCAACTTTATAGTTTATGATACGATTGCCATTATTTAATGAAGCGACTGCTTGCTTAAAAGCATTCAAATCGCTTGGTGAAAGATTAGCGGTAATTGATTTTAAGACATCGAGTTCAAATAAATCATTAGTAAGTTGTGGTAGAGCCATATTGATTAGATTCATATCAAAAAGGTTGTATCTTCTACCAGCGATGCGGTTACCTTGATTATCGAAAACGATTGTATGGCCAAAACGATCGACATTAACGAGTTCGCCATGCTCCACTTTACCAACTAAAAGTTCGATAAAATCATCAGCATAATCAGATATTAGTTGGGTAAAAGTTGGGTAAATAGCTTCTGGATCGCTCAGCATACCCGTTTGTACAAAGATGGCATTTAAGAAATCTTGGTCGAGCATGGCTACTCCGTGTAAGAAATCAAATAAGACATAACATTCATAACCCCAGGATATTTCATTTAATTGGTCCCAGGAAACTGGTAAGTATTGTTTAATTTCGCTTCCTTGTTCACCTTCTAAGAAAACACTTAATAAGGCCGGAATAGCACGAGTTAATAATTTAGAGTCATCAATATGTTTGAACACATTTAAAATTTCCGTGAAGTTTTCGGAATAAACGACATCGTTAATAAATGCAACAGCATCGGCATTAGTTTCTAAACTGCGTAAGGTTAATTTGCCTTGCTCATTTTCAACAAATAATTCGTCAATTAGCCCACTATCGAAGAGACTATTAACCATGTTTCTCAAATTCGAAATTTCATTCTTAAATTCAATGTCACTTAAATCGAGTAAACCAGGAGGGATAGCTCCTTGTAATAAGTCATCAACTAAATCACTATTTAAGGCAATATCGGCAACCAAAGGAATAAGTGTGTTAATAATTTGTGATTTTTCTAAGCCATCAAAGATGGAATTAATCACATCTTTAGTTAAAAACGATGCAAAATCAGCAACGATTTCTTGGTTTTCATTAAAAGTAATGCCTTTAATGAAAACCATGTTTAGGTCAGTCATAGCGGAAAATTCTTTAATAAAACTAAAAGAAACATCTTCGCTTATGCCTGTGGTGAATGTATCAATTAAGCGTGTATCAAAAGTCATGCCTGATTCATCCACGGTCCAGTTGAAAAATACTTGAGCAAATAAAGAACTATTATAAGCGTCAATAAAACCGCCGATGGTCGTCATCATTTGATCTTGTGTGGTCGGTTTATTTCGCTGATATGATTGATTTACAGAGTTTAGAATAGATGTTATTGGCGAAAAAAACAAAATGACCAAAGCAAGGTAAGTAACCGCGTGCTCAATAGCTGCCACCCATCTTAATTTCACTAATTTTTGCGCGGCTTTTGGCACAAAGCGTTTGAAGATGAGATGCCATAAAATAAATGAAAATAAGTTTCCCAAAGTAACAATTAAAATAATCGCCAATAAGAAGAAAATAAGTTTAAGCACCGAATCCACGATAGCAATGGCAAATCTTGTGGCACTAATATCGGTCGTTGAGACGTTATATAGTACGTAAAAACCTCTAATTGTTTCGGTAATTGTCCCACGAACAGATGTTAATGGGATATAATATGTATAGACATCTTCACCAATCTTTCGAGTGATAAATAGCTCACCTTTAAAAAATTGTGAGATATCTAAATTGCCAATAAATTCGGTGAAAGTTGAGAGTGTTAAGAAAGCAATTAAAATGAGGGAAAACATGAAAATCATCCGATAGGTCGCTTTCCAAATTCCCTTCTTAAAACCAATGAGTGCTGAAACAAAAACACTCGATAGGAGCAAAACAAATAGAGCAATAAATCCCTGATCAACATATTGACTGATTTGTTCTAATGTCAAATTCATAGGTACTCCTCCCGATAACTGAAGTTATGGTATATTTGTGCTTTCTTTTAGTGTATAGTTTTTTTATTAGGAATAAAAGAGAATGTTATTTAAGGAAACAGAATGCCCTCAGTGTCAAGCAGATTACGATCCCGCCTTACAATTTTGTCCTGTTTGCCATGTAAGAAATCCGCGTTTTGATGAGTCAAAATTACCAAAGCGAATTTTGTTTTTAAATCCGATTGCCCAACTCGGCATGTTTTTGGTTGGTTTTGCTTATGTGGGTATGTTAGCAATTTCTTATGGATTATCGTTAATAATAAGCACTTTTAATCTACAGGATTATCCACACCTTAGTTCCACACTCCTATTAGCTTTCACTTATTTAATCATGACACTAGTTTTATTTGCGATTCCTTTTTTCACTAGAACAAAAGACTTTATAAATAAATTTACTAATAAACTAGATTATATTTATGGTATTGGCTATGCAGTGACCATTGTTTGCGTCAGCTCAATAGTAAATGCCATTATTAATTGGATATACCCTTTTCCGGGCGATAATCTTAATCAAGAGACGGCCACTATCATTGCGAAAGCTTACCCGTTGATTGCTTTTTTTGTGATTGGACTGCTTGGTCCAATAGCCGAAGAATTAACCTATCGTGTTGGTTTATTTTCCTTTTTAAGGCGCATAAATAAATATTTAGCTATAATCGTTACGGCTGTAATTTTTGGTTTTATTCATTTTGATACCTCAGCCGAAGATATGATTAGAGAATTTATTAACTTGCCAGCATATATAGTTTCTGGATTAGTCTTTTCTATTGCTTATGAACATCGTGGCCCAGCTTGTTCGATTACGGCGCACGTGCTATACAACATCTTTGCTTTTATAATGATTTTCGCTTCATAATTATGGAAAATTCACGTCGCTTCCCTTTAATACTTGATGGCTTTTGGATCAAAATATTAGCCATTCTTACTATGACCATCGACCATATCGGTGTTTATATGCCAGCCTCACCTTGGACACTAGCGTTTCGTTATATTGGTCGTTTAGCATTACCACTATTTATTTTTATGGTTGTTGAAGGTGCACTTCATACTAAAAATTTTAAGAAATATGCATTACGCCTAGGAGTGATGGCGGCATTCATATCTATAACAATTGTTACCATAGAGCTTATTCCGGGACTTAGTTTTAGCATCAGAAATTTTGGCAATATATTTCTTGACCTACTATTAGGCGCACTCGCTGTTAGTTTGATCGACCAAAAAAACTGGGCAATAAAAGCACTTGCTTTACTGCCGATCGCATATGGAATAGCTTCTTTCACTGCTGATGCCCTTGAATTTTGTGGTTGTTATGGTAAAATTCTTTGGTTCCCTTATTTCTTGCGTACACAATATGGCTTCTTTGGTATTTTATTGAGTGTTGTTTTTTATGTCGCTAAAAAATTAGCGGATGTATTTATTTTGTATCAACACAACACCACTGGCATCGATTTAGAAATATACGATGATTCAGATCTAAAAAGACATGCGCAAAATCTCCTTGCTTTTCTGGCATTAGGCGTTGTTTCATTTATCCTCTATGTTACTGGCTCACTCATGCCGTATAAATTTGTTAATTGGGACTTGCAGTTACAAGCATTCGCGGTCGTCTCAGGTGTATTTATTTTGCTTTATAATGGCCGACGCGGCTATAATAAAAAGTGGTTCCAGTATGGGGCTTATTTGTATTATCCAATACATCTGACCATACTCTATCTAATATTTTCACTAATTTAGGAGGATAGATATTATGTTGAAACATATTACCAGTCGAGAACAATTCTTAGACGCAATTAAAGAAGGCACTGTCATCGTTGATTTTTATGCGACATGGTGCGGTCCTTGCAAGATGTTAACTCCTGTTCTAGAACA
>JAAYCD010000063.1 GCA_012744375.1 Erysipelotrichaceae bacterium
CCATAAAATTGTCAATAATAAAATAGTGGCATAAACACAAGTGTTTTGTGCTATTTCGGCATAAAAATATTCTTTTTAATACATCGAACAATCGCAAGAACCGCTATGTTTAAATATTAAGTCTAATCTTGTTAATATTTTACTACTATCTTGCTAATACTAATAAAGTGCTGATGAGAATATTTCTTTTATACCTTTAATCGTATAGAATGCAAATATCAGAGGGATTTTTATATGAAAGATAAAAAATGTTTTTTATTTGTCGTTTCATCACTTTTGATGACGGCCACTCTTGTTGCATGTGGTAACACTGGACCGATTAGTTCTTCTAGCATACCACCTCGTCCTTTAGAAATCGGCGATATTGTCAAAGAATGGACATATCGAGGAGATTTAGATTCTCTTCCGATGGATGTCGCAAAAAGCGCAGCACTAGGCGGTGGCAGTGGCGAAATAGTGACTGATTTCGGTCGCCAAGACAAAACATCATTACTATTTAATGTCACTGTTGGTTCTAACCAAGAAGGCTATATTGGTACAGATCTTATTTCACCCCCATTTTTCTTAGAAGAAGATGCGAAAAATGGTGACATTCTTTCTTTATATTTTTATGTGCCTGCGGATAGCAATGTTTATTCTTTGCAATTAGTCGCATACCCAAGTTCAATGAATAACCCAATCAAAGGTGATGCTGTTTCAATTACCGACGATAACGTCGAGACTTGGATTAGAACAACTGTTACTTTCTCAACCTTAGAAACATTTGGGGCGATGCGCTTGTTATTTAAAGCCGTTGATAAAAATGAACCGCTTAGTTTCTTTGTTGACGATATTAACATCGTTCTAGGTGAAGAAACAGTACAGACCGGCTATATCTCAAATGATGAAAGTTTACACGAATCTTTTGATGGATTAATGAAAATCGGTACATGTTTTTCTAACATGACCTTAAATAACACTAAACATAGACAAATAGCGATTGAAAACTTCAATTCCATTACTGCGGAAAATGAAGCTAAACCAGAACAAGTATTAGATCAAGCGGGCTGCCAAGCCTTACAAAAAGCTGGCCAACAAGATGGCGTAGCTATTAAAATTACACCATTTGAAAAAATTTATAATTTTGCTGAAGCCCATCATATGGGTGTCAGACACCATACATTTGTATGGTATTCGCAAACTCCGGCTTGGTTCTTTACTACTGACTACACCGCTAATGGTCCAAAAGCAGGTAGAGAACTGATGATTAGAAGAATGGAAAATTACATTAAAAATAGTTTGGATGCCGTTAACAATCGTTGGCCAGGTTTAGTCTATGCGATTGACGTTGCTAATGAAGCGATTAATGACAATAGCATTAGCATTAGAAATTCCAATAACAACTGGTATTCAACTGTGGGTGAAGATTTTGTTTATCAAGCTTTCAAATATGCAGCGATGTATCGCAAAGAAGGACAAAAGCTTTATTACAATGACTATACATTCGACTATCAACCAGCGAAAGCACAATTCGCTGTTGATACATTATTAAAACAAGCAATTGCCGAAGGCATTGTTGATGGCGTTGGTATTCAAGGCCACCTCGATAGTGGGGCCAATATGGACAATATTGTTCGCAATGCGGAAATCATTTATGAGAAAGGTTTGGACTGTCAAATCACTGAGTTAGATATCACCACTAATGGCACTAGTGCTGCTCAATTAGAACAACAAAAAGTTGCCTATAAGAATTTAACTAGAAAAATCTTAAATTCAAACGCTGAAGGTACCAGCAATGTCGATGCAATCATCATGTGGGGTATTACCGACAACACTTCCTGGAAGAGAAATCAAAATCCTTTATTGTTTGACAATAACTACGCCAAGAAGCCAGCTTATTATGGTATGTTAGAAGCACTAGAAGAATTCTTAGCCGACCAATAAATAAACTAATATCAATAAATACACCAATCTCGACATTGGTGTATTTTATCAAAAGCATAAAATTAGGCACCATCGCAATTATTTGGTAAATTAAAAGCACAATTACTTATCGTTATTAAGGAGGGCAATAATCATGAACAAAGATTTATACCCAGCTATTTTTAAAAGAAAATCTTTTCATTCATTCAAACTAGCTAAGGAAGCAAGAATTACTCTTGAAGAACTCAAAGATATAGAAGCAGCGTTTTTAACATTCGAGCCATTATATAAGGATATTAAGGTCGGAATGCAAATTGTGCCTGCTCAAGGGCCAGGTTTAAAGCGAGATGCTGAATATTGCATCTTGCTATATAGCGAAAAGAAAGATAATTCTTTAGTAAATTTAGGTTATCTAGGCGAACAACTTGACTTATATTTGGTTAATAAAAATATTGCCACTTTATGGTTTGGTTTTGGAAACACTAAATTGAAAACTTATCAAGATTTGGAGTTTGTTACGATGATTGCTATTGCTAAAACTGATGGTCCAGAAGCTTTTCGAAAAGATATTTCTGAGTTTAAACGCTTCCCTGTGGAAGATATTTGGAAGGGGGAAACATTAGGTGTTGCAGAGGTTGCTAGACTCGCTCCAAGCGCATGCAATTTTCAACCTTGGTTTGTAGAAAATCATGACGGTTTACTCAAAATTTACCGCCATAAAAATAAGAACAATTTTTTCAAGATGCCGACCTTCATCGCCTTCCGTTTTAATCGGATCGATGTTGGGATCTTCCTCTGTTTTTTAGAACTTGCTCTTCAAGAAAAAGGATACTCTTTCAAGCGCACCTTGTTCGTTGATCCCGCCGACAAAAAGGTTGAATTTACTAAGGTTGCAGAATATATGCTAGTCAAGTAAACCTCTCATAAAGGATGCTCGCTTGTCGAGCATTTTTTGTCTTTCAAAACTTGGTAAAAAACGATATATTAGATTAAAGATTCGGTTGTTGAAATATCATAATTTGACAAGAGAATGACCTTGAACAATGGTAGAAATTATTAAGTCGCTGAAAACTTTTAATTGGCGTTTGTGGCTAGTTTTAATAGCCACTTTAATTGTGCCTGCTTTATATCAAACTTTAAGAATTTACTTTCTTGGAAACTTGCCTGGAGATTGGGGGTAAAACATTGCTTCTCAATTATCATAGGTTAACCTATTATATGAAATTATTGAGGAGGCTTTTATTTTACCTCTATTCTTTCTTTTGGGGCAGTCTTTAAACTCTAAGGAACAACTGGAAAATAAGGCACGCACAGGGCTAATAATTAGTGGGGGAACGTACCTAGTTTTGTCAATGCTCATTATTGCTTTCGCTCGTCCTTTATGCGATTTGATGGCGAGCGATCGAACAACTATCGCTGATACCGTTACTTATATTCGTCTAGAAAGTATTGCCTCAACTATTAGAATCTTGTCTAAATTCATTACCGTATTACTCGTGACGATGAGTAAGGATAAATACATGTATGTGCTTCTTGCTATACAAACTATCCTGACAATGTTGTGCGACACGTTCTTAATTTCAAAATCACCAGTATCGTTAGATCTTGGTGTTAATGGAATCGCGATTTCAAACATCGTCGTTTCAATTGTTCTTGTTTTACTAGCCTTATTATTTTTAAAAAGTGAAGACATACACATCTTCAGTAAAAGGAAATTTGATTTTGCTTGGCTTAGAACTTATGGAAGAGTTGGTTTATTTTCAGGCTTAGAATCAC
>JAAYCD010000105.1 GCA_012744375.1 Erysipelotrichaceae bacterium
ATAAGCAAAATCAAGCAAAAAATTCATTCCACGACAAAAACAACTATCAAATTATGTAAAAACCAAAAAATGATTTATAATCTAAATAGTTTCGAAACAAGTCCCGTTCTTAAGCATGCCGAACACGCAACAAGCTAGTTTACGACAGGACGCAACTGCAGCTACCTTGTGAGAAAGGCCGCTGCTTTTCTTTTTGAAATAGAATCTAGTTATTTGATTGTCTAATTTTTGAGTAAGCATTTGAGATACAGCAAGATATAAACAAGATCTTATTATTCCGTTACCTTTTCTTGTAATTGAATAATGCTCTCCATCATTTGTTCCCGATTGCAATATCGATGGATCTAAACCAATATATGCGACGAACTGTTTAGCTGTTTTGAAACGAGTATAGTCACCAATCTCCGCTGACATCTGGATAAGAAGATTTGCTCCTATACCAGGGACTGTTTTTAGAAGTTGATAAACAATACTCTTTCTTAATAAATTATCGAGTTCTAAATTTATCTCTTCTATTTCTTTTTTAAGACTATTAATCTTGCTATAAGAACTAATCAAAGCATTTACATAATCGGATTTTTCATCAACGCCAGAAACGCAATTAGAAGCATAATCTTTAATCTTGTAGGCTATATCGAATGCTCTATTTTTAGAAAAACGGCCATTGTTCAACAAGATTTCTGTAACCATATTTACGCTTCTTCTTTTTATTACGTACGGGTGCTTATAAGTCGAAACGATGATGTCACAAACTTTGCTGTCTGCATCAAAATATTCATCAAAACAAGGCCATACTAAATCGAGATACCTATGGTATACACCTCTTTGGCGTATCTTTTCTTCTCTTATGTCTCGTTTTCTTCTCGATAAAGATTTGATGTCGTTATTATCGCTTTCAAATTTTCTGATGCATCTCGTGTAATAAACAGTTGCTATATTTAAACAATCTTTGGAATCCGTTTTAGTAACTCGGATTTGACTTTTTCTCACTTTCGCTGATTCTAAAGGTGATATTGCATAGAGATCTAATCCGAGAGTCCGAATATATTTCGCGATACATTCATGATAGATACCAGTAAATTCAAAGACGAATTTTGGTTTCTTATGAGCTTGTTTTTCTAAGGATTTTGCTAATTCCTTTATTAGCTTCAAATCACTTTTTAAATGTCGAACTACAAATGGATTTCCAACAGGATTTGATAGTCCGATAAAACCCTGAATGTGAGACTTTCCTTTACTCACATCACACGCAATTATAGGGTCTTCCATTTATTTATTCCCTCCTATCTGGCATTTCTTTTTCTTGGCTTTCCGTTAACTAGATGACAGAACTGTTTTTTAAAAGATACACGAGATCAAGTCCCATTTAGATTAAACGAACTCACTCTATCTAGGACGGAAACAACATTTTTTGTTACGAGATTAAATCTCTAAAAAGACTGCGTTGTTATTCCGCTAGGAAGAAGCATGCCTGCTCCCACCTACTTAGGCTTAGCCATTAACCCAAGAAACATAACATTATTTTACTTGAGCAAAAGAAAAACCCTATATTTAGGGTAAAAAAA
>JAAYCD010000062.1 GCA_012744375.1 Erysipelotrichaceae bacterium
GGCTCATCACACATATTCAGCGACTCTTTGTATGTTTCCAATCTTTCAAGCACTGCTTTAGTTTCTCTAGGAAATCTCTTTAAGAACTTTTTTAATTCACGTTCAAATAAATCGGTATTAACCAAAATCCACTCTTGAGTGCCATGAACAGTCTTATCAGACATCTCAGTATTCCTTTTTGGAATCAACAAACAGCATATCACGCAAAATATATTCCGTTTTAGAATATAATTAATTGCATATTTCTTCAACTGATTATTTCAATATAACAAGGAGTGGCCTGCAAAAAGGGGACGGAGGAACTTTTCCACCTTGAAACGATCTCACCTCTTATCCATGAAAAATGCAATTCCCCCAGGACTGATGCTGCCGGAAAATCCCGCCCTTTCAGGGCTTGGGAAGATAATTGATTTGTTAGCCCAGGCCTTACAGCCAGGGCTAACAAATGTCGCTCTTTCAGAGCTAATAAAGATTTGTTAAAATCATGTTTTCCGGTAAACAGAGAAGATAGGGGGAGTGCGGTGGATTTGGGAAATTTTTTCAAACCTGAGTTTCAGATCTTTCAGGTTTTTCAGCAAGTTATGGGTACCATTGTGGTAGAAAAGACCCAACGGACTTAAAATTCGCACCTCCACTCAGAATGTGAAAGTATTGCTTCGATTGAAACTTCATCTGTCATTTTAGACGAGTCTGCGAGTACCAGGTCATTTCGACCAGTCTACGAGGAGAAATCTTCCACCTTCTTCTCTTATGCATGCTTTTATACATATCTGCCAGAATAACAACCTGGAAAAGATTTCTCACATTCGTTCAAAATGACAAAATGCGGGGAGAGTCCAAAATGTCTTTTTAAGCGGCTTTTGTATAAAGTGTTAAGCTATTTCGGTATTTCAATAAGTCTTCGTACAAGAACAATTCCTTACTGCTTCTAAAAATAAACCGGTAGCCACAGACAAATCATCGGACAACTGCTGAAGATTACCTCCGATAATAAAAACAGTATCTTTACCATACTTGGGGAAGCACATTGGGTCGGACCGCGATTAACATCTTTTAAAACAATATTTTAGATGGTATTAATCGTAAAATTTTAATCGATTAATCTGATTTTCGGTTTTACTGATCAAATTTATCCCAAATTGTCCATTAGACGGTGTTAGGTTTTGTGAGCCCAAGAGAACTATCCCATAATTTCTGAATCCATAATCGACGCTTCATCTGAATCACCATTTTTATTATCGATCTCTGGGTACCTTTTTCTATTGGTGATATCGCAAGTAATTTATATCTCAATGTTGATAATCTATGTTTAATCTTATCTGGCATAACCACCTGACGGAACAAACTCATGAAGTTGTATGCAATAGTCATTAAAACTAAAGATGCCTCTGTTCCATCAAAACTGGCCTGATACATTTTGTCAAGACCATAATCGTATTTTAATTCTTTGATTTTATTTTCACAATTAGCTCGTCCCCGATACAATCGCCATACCTCAGCAGCACCTAAGGTAAGATTTGTTATATAGCAAGTATATCGGTATCCGTTATAGTCAATTACATCATCAAATAAGCTTAACTGTTTACCAGTAGCATTCGGACGCTGCTCTATTTTTTGTCTTACTGCTATCATTCTTCGTGCTGTTGATCAATCCTGAGCCTGAAATGAGAATTCACATATCTCTATACCAGCATCAAGTCTCAACCAATTTTTTACAGACACAATACTGCGTTGCACAGAATAATACATAGGAACCGCAATTATATATTGAATTTTTTGTTCCTTACCATCCAAATAATCTAATGTTTCCTGACTATAAAAACCACTGTCAAGTCGAAGCAGGCCAATTCTTTTACCGGGGAAATACCCCAGCGTTTCTTCTAAAAATGCCTGAAAATTATTTGCACTGTGTGAATCTCCTGAACGAAGCCAAAAGTTTGCAACCATCTCAATATTTGCAACAAATGCAATTAATGGGTGATGTGATTTTCTACCTGGTTTTTTGGGGTTGTACCCTTTAGATGATGCCTCTTGATTGCCATATCTGGTTATCACTGAAGAATCAATATCCAGGGTAAAATTATCAAATGCCATGTTTGACAAAAACCACTTGTAAATTTCACCAAAAACACGTGTATGGGAATCATATGGTGTAAACTTTTCAAAATATCTTTTAAACGCTTTATGCTCCGGCATACGTTTCCAACTAAATAACGTTTGAAGCGTTGTATCAAATCGTGAAATATCCAGATGGGAATACCTGTTGGCACCACACCATAAAGAGGCAATGAATTGTGTAATCAACTGAACCGGATTGTATCCCCGATTTGATCCTTGTGCCGGTAACGGAAGAGTTTCAATCATTTCAACAAAGTGCATTCTAATGGAAAATTTGGGTTTAATAGACCAAGACTAAAAGCTCCCGGTTATAAAAAGAAGCTCTTTGAAGCGAAAAAAGAATTGATTAAGGAACAATAATAAACCAGCCCAAAGCAGATAGCGGACAAAAACTTCAGGAAAAAATGATTAACCGTAAGTACAAGCTCTGAAGAGGTGCGATATACCAGCCCAGGCCGAAGGCCCGGGCTGCTGCGTTTCGATAATCAAAAGAATCAATTAAAAGAAATTCAAGAATAGATTTATGCAAAATAAGATTGAATATGGTGTGTATTTATGCTATTATTTTGAAAGTTAAATTATAATGTCACTTTGGCATAATCAGCTTTGCTCACAGCTCAATTATGCCAGCCCCAAAGCAGTACAACATAGTCGCCCATTATGGGTAAATTTTTAAGAGAAATACATGAAAGAAGATAAAAACGAAAAACAAAACAGGGAAAACCTTATCGCTGGCCTTTCAACGAGTGAAGTTGTTGACCGTTATGGTAGTGCTAATGCGGAACATATTGTTGGATATAATGGGGTTAATAATGAAACGGGGCAAAGACTTCAAAAAGGGCTTAAAAAAATATCAAAATGCAATGTAAATGAACAGTATGAACAAAATAACCTTCGCCAGCAGTCCGGTTACTCGGCAGAGGTTAAGAAAACATCTCGAACAAATGCTGAAAATATTATTAATAAAAGTGATGAAAGAATTGCAAGAACTGATGACATTTACATTAACGGGGAAAAACATGGTAATCACGAAAAGTTTGATCACGCTAAAGTAGACAAAAATGGAAATCCTATTCTTGATCAAAATGGTAATCTTACAGGTGTTTCACAGCAAAAAGTTCACTACAATGTTAAAAAATACGACGACTATTCTAAGCCTGATTTGTATGAGAAATATAAAGATGCAGAAGCATTTGATGTCCCCAGTGATCAATATGAAGACATACAAAAACGCTATTCTGAGCGGATATCTAAACTTGAAAAGCAGGAACAGAGGCTTCGTGCAGATGGAAAGGGTGATTTAGCAGATCAAAAGCGATCTGAAATTGAAAGATGCAAAGACCTGAAGAAAAGATTTCGTGATTCTGGTGTTTCTACAGAAGAAGCAATGGAAGCCCGCAATGATCCTCTTCTTAGCACAGTCAAGGATATGGGCAAGATTTCTCATCGTGCAGGTATAGAAGCAGCCAAAGCGGCTATGGTTATTTCTGGTTCAATCTCCATCGTACAGAATTCAATTGCATTTGTTCAAGGTGATAAGGATCTTCAGGAAGCACTAACCGATATCGCAAAAACCACAGCTAAAAGTGCAGGCATTGCATACACAAGCGGTTTTGCAGGGTCACTTATTAAATCGGGAATGCAACAATCGAAAAGTGTTTATCTGCGTGGACTGTCAAAGACATCTCTTCCAGCACTTGTTGTTACTACCTGTATTGAAACGGGAAAGTGTATCAAGAGCTATATTAAAGGTGAAATTGATGAGGTAGAACTTCTTCAAGACCTCGGGAAATCAGGTACAGGGTTGACTGCAAGTAGCCTTGGGGCAACACTTGGACAAATTGCAATACCAATTCCAGTTGCCGGAGCAATCATAGGTGGTATGATTGGATACACTCTGAATTCTTTCTTTTATACAGAAGCTCTGAATGCACTTAAAGGTGCAAAGGAGTCGGAAGAAAACTATTACCGCATGAAAGCTATTTGCGAAGTAGCACGTCTCCGACTTAATGAATATGAGAAGCAGATTCGAGAAGAATTTCTGGTTCAATTCTCAGAGTCAGTCTGCTTTTACAATGATGCATTTAAGATGCTTAACACTTCAATTATGAGTGGCAATATATCTGAATTTGAAAATTCAATAAAATTGTTTTCGAACAGACTTGGTAAAGAGCTTCACTATGAAACTTTTTCAGAGTTTGACGATGCAATGAACTCAGAAGAAACAATTCACATTTAACAAAAGGTGGACTCCCATGTTTTTAAACTTTTTGCAGACAGATGAAGAAAAAGTAGCTTTCATTAAGATGGCAATAATTGTGGCCATCGCAAATGTTGAAGACGACAATGAAGAAAAAAATGAGAAAAAGTCAGAAAGCTTCTCCAGAAACAAAGACTGGAAAATGAGTAGTTTTGAAAAGGCTATTATAAATGGCTTTATGAAGGAACTTGAACTTTCTTCCTATGAAATATCAACAGATGAGTTTAATAAAATTATCGATGAACTTTCCCCAGTACTCTCTAAACTTACCCGTCTTTCAGAAGAAGAACGAAGACTTGAAATTATTGAAAAACTTATCGAAGATGGTATCTCTTGGGATGAAATCGGAGATATTACTCCAAAATCTTCAAGATCAATGATGATCGAACTAATCAGTGTAGCACTTGTGGATAACGATTATGCACCGTTTGAAAAAGTTGTAATAAAATCAATCGCAAACAAATTAAAGATTGATAGTGATGAACTGGAAGAAATGGAAAATTTTGTAAGATCGATGAAAGAGATATACAAAACAGGACTTGAAATTGTGAACAACTAAGGGGGAAATATGCCACTGCCGTTAATTATACCCATTGCAGTGGGTATTAGTGCGCTCATGGGAGCAGGAAAAGGAATTAAAGCTGCTGTGGATAACAGTGGGGCAAAGGATATAAACTCAAGAGCGAAAAGTATTGCCAATAACGCTCAGGAAGATCTTGAAAAATCAAAAGAAAACCTCAACAAATTGCTTGAATTTTATGGTGAAAAAAAACTCACTGTAATTAATACCCACTTGAGAACATTCATTGATGTCTTTAGGCAGATTAAAAATGTGGAATTCGCTTCAGGTGAAAGAATTGATGACCTTTCTAAAGTGGCCATAATTGAAGGCGAGCTTAAAGATATTTCTAGTACAGTTTCAATTGTTGGAGACACAATTTCTGGAGGAATTGCAGGTTTAGGTGGTGGTGCACTTGCCGCATTTGGAGCATATAATGGCACAATGCTCCTTGCATCAGCAGGAACAGGAACGGCGATTAGCACCCTAAGTGGAGCAGCAGCGACTAACGCAACTCTCGCCTGGCTTGGTGGTGGAACCCTTGCTTCTGGTGGACTTGGTGTCGCAGGTGGTACAATGGTTCTTGGTGTTATGGCTGCTGGTCCGGCACTGCTGATTTTTGGAAGTATACTTGGTGCAAAAGCCAAGAAAAATCTTTATGATGCAATGTCTAATCTTGAACATGCCAAAAAGATTAATGCTGAGTTTTCTGTTATTACAGAAAAACTCAGGCAGATGTTTGAGTCTGTGAACCTTTGCTACCATGTATTTGATAAGTTTTCAGGCAAAATGAGAAGAGCAAATAAAGAGCTTATTACTCTTATTGAAAAATCGGGGTCAGACTACAGTAAGTATACAGATGATGAAAAGAAAATATTATTCAAAACTGTTAAATACGCACAAGTACTAAAGATGATAATTGATCTTCCTCTTCTAAATGAAGATGGTGAATTGATAGAACAATCAATACTAAAAATTCGTAATATGAATGTCTGACAAATCCAGAAACGTTGTTTTTTATTCAGGAAGGTTTAAAAAATTGCATATAAAGGTGGCGAGGAGCTAAGAAAAGGCAATCGCCTTTGGCAACAGTCAAACAACAGCTCAACAGTGTCAGCCCCAAAGAAAGCCAGCACAGGTTGAGCCGCCCTTTGTGCAACATATTTGGGCACCGAAAGATAGAAAAGCGGACAAAAATTTCAGGACAAAAATGATTAACAGGTATAGACAAGCCCTGAAGGGGCGCAATATTCCAGCCCTGGCTACAGGCCTGGGCTGCCTGAATCCGACCAAGTGTAATAGTTTTGTCGTAAATATGCAGTATCTCATGTATATTATTTTTGGGTTATGAAGAAGACTCCTGCCACAAAACCCATAAAGATATCTTTTTAATGTGAGTTTTTGCCTTGGTGCCTACAGAAGACGGAATTGCAATGTTAAAAGGTGATTTCGCACTATATAAAAATTGTATCGTAAAAGTAATGACGTACAACCAAATCGATCTGGTAAGCAGGATATATGTGATATTTCCTGAAAATGGTAACTGTTCAGATGCTTCATACGACTACTTTTCATTGAAAAAAATGTTAATAGAAAAATACGGTAATCCGGCAGTTGAAGTTGAAGAAAATCAGGATGATGAACCAAATAACATTATTGAAGCATTTATTAACGCTATGAGATGTGAATATTACTCTACCTTTAAAACAGAAAAAGGAATTATACGATTGTCAATAGAACAAGATAAATCAGATTATTATGTATTGTTATCCTATTGTGATAAAATTAATGATGAGATTATAAAGGCAAAAGCTAAAGAGGACTTATAATAGGCCCATTTTGCATAAAATTGGGGCAAAATGTACAAATAGATCCGACAGAAAAGGGGACGGAGGAACTTTTTCACATTGAACTGGGCTCACTTCTTATCCATGAAAAATATCATCGCCATGCCTGAAACTTCCGGAATATTCTGCCCGCCCAGGCCTTACGGCCTGAGCTGTTAATGTCGCTCTTTCAGAAATAAAAAAGATTTGATAAAATCATGTTTTCCGATAAACACAGAAGATAGGGGTGACCGGCTGGGTTTGGGAAATTTTTTAAAACCTGAGCTTTAGAACTTTCAGGCTTTTCCCGGAGTGTTGGATACTGGCGTGAAAAAATAGGAGCGGACTTAAAATCCGCATCTTCCAGCCTCTATCTCTTTCGATAGATAGTACCACAAAAGGATATTCACTAAAATCGTGTTCCCACTCTGGAATATTGTTTACAATAATCTTCTAAAACGAACCGGTCTTTACATCGCCAGATCTCTTATAATTCGCGATGATTATTCCATTAGGGGATGCCTCGCAGTGAGTCAATGTAAAAGCTGCCGGAATCGTCCCTTCGCCAAAAAGCTTTTTCCCTTTACCAAGTGTAATCGGGAAAATCTTAAGCC
>JAAYCD010000109.1 GCA_012744375.1 Erysipelotrichaceae bacterium
CGTTACCTCTTAATCTATCGTCCATATGAATAATTTCCTTTAATTATATATTTAAGTCAAATGAACAAGTTTTTTGTCCTGCGCATATACCACTTATTAAAGTTGATTCAACTTTTCTTTCTAATAACGATGCAAATAACTTTTGGTTGTGGGCATTGCAGCATTGACACCAGCTTAAAGAAATTGGTTCATACTTTTCTAACTGACGAAACATTCCACACACACAAGCGCTTATACCCCACGTAACGACATATTCATGTTCAGATAACTTTTCACACTTACCATGTATAGCAATAATAATTGCTGAGATTTTTTATTCATCCAAAACAAAATGGCTTTTGATTTCATTAATTTGTTGTTGATTAGTTTTTGGTATTCCACACGGATGACGGCCTCTGATTGCTGGTACCGTATCTTTATCTAACTCGTTATCTAACCTATCCAAGACTTTTCTTGCTAAATTAACCTGCTCTAATCTTGACATTTTATCTGGAAGTGTCACATATTCTGGGAAAAAATGATTGGCCTTATCTACACCTAACACTTCTTTTAATGAGCGATAAAGTTGATAAAATTGAAGTTTATATTGATACTCATTTTAGCAAAGAGATAATTATTGTTAATAGCTAAAATAAGATTTTTTTATTATCAAAAATCTAACCTCCATTATATGGCCTAAAAATATTTTTAAGAAAATGATTGAATGACATCACTACTTAAATATTAAGTTAAAAGCGTAATTAGTAGCGATAAACTAGCGGTTAAATAAAGTTAATTTTTTACGTCTAGAGATATTTTTTATATCAAAATAACAACAATTATGCTCTATCACAAATTGGCAAAATGCGATAACATATCTTCGCAACAAAATTCATAATGAAAATTAAGCCAATTTTGACACTAGGAGAACAAATATGTTTGTTGAGAAAATCAAAATGTACAATCGGAAATTTTTTGGTGTTTTAATGCTTGGTTTATTCGCATTTTCTTCATGCGCACCAAGCGGAAAGATTGATATGACAAAAAGTGAAGACGGGCAAACTCTTACTTTTGTCCTTACTAATTTTTCATCGTCCAAAGCTTTTCAAAACGAATATCTTGCTATGCACGAATTAAGCATTGATGTTGCCCGCGAAAAAGGTACGATAGGTTTATCGATTGTCGATACTAATGGCAACGAGCCTTATGTTGGTAGTCATGTTTTAGATGGAACTTTTACTGTCGTCATTCATGAGCACGCAAATTACACCATTGAGGTGACAGGCAATAATGCAACAGCCACAATTTCTATAATCGATTTAGGTGAAACTAATCCAATTTCTTAATATACTTTCCACCGTGATAACAGTAATAAGACTTTACAGAGCCTATAACATAAAAAGTGGATTTAAGTGGTGATACCCAACTAAACCCACTTAGGCTACAACATTAAAAGTGGGTTCACTTCATTTTTGGTCCAAATTATGGGAGCATTTTCAATTAGTGTGGTCGGAAAGATGGGATTCGAACCCACGGCCTCTTGGTCCCGAACCAAGCGCACTACCAAGCTGTGCTACTTCCCGAAATATTAAAAA
>JAAYCD010000058.1 GCA_012744375.1 Erysipelotrichaceae bacterium
AGAAAAGAATATCTTTAGCGAATACAGTCAATTATTGAATAAGCTAAATCTTATTGATACTAAGTATGGAAAGTATATTACTCATTCTATTCCTACATCTAATGCTGCTTCAACTTTAAATTACGGAGTCATCTTTATCGCAAGACACCCAATTGAAATAATAAGAATATCAGAAACACACGCAGTTGCATCAGCTAGTGCATCATTAAACATAGAAAAGCTAGAACAAGGACAAGCATTAACCTTAGGTACATCATTATTAACAACAGCTTTTGATCTAACAACGACAGCAAATATACCAGTTGTAAAAGAGGGAAAGGACTTGATAGCAAATAGAAAACTAAGAGAAAATGACAGAATAGGACTTGTTATTTCAGGAACATTAACTGGACTAAGCGACCTTTGTATAACAATATATTATAAAGAGATATTACAAGATTACATATACTAAAATGCCTATCATAAATAAAAATCAAATAATCTACAATGAGAACGACTGGCTTGCAGGCTTGCATCCACAAGACGGAAAAACAGCAACAACTTCTAGTTATGGAGATAGAGTAATACCTCAAAAGTTTGGTTCAAATCCAATCTATCAATACTCTTTTAATCCATTTTTAAATCTAGGATATGCTTCTAATGGCTTTTTAAATAGAGATATAATAAATCACGAAATTGTAGAAGCAAGACTTGTAGCTAAAGCAAACATGAACTCAACAAGTTTTCTTGCCTTAGATAATCATAATAAAATTCATTACATATATGAATATACAGTAGCAGAAAATGATGCAGTCTTCCCTCATTCAATTACAGGAGTGACACTAGGAGCATCTAATATGTGTTATGATATTGTTAAATACGGAACATATTACTATTACGCATGGAAAGGCTCATCAGCTAACCCTTATGCAGACATCGGAAGATATGATGGTAATTCAACTTTTGATGATGATTTTATGAGTACAGTTCCAACAGGACATAATACTGTTTATTTAGGAACAGCAGGGGGAATAGCGACACAACAAGACAGGGGTTGCTCTTTGTGCGTTGGTTATGATGATATATTATATTCAGGTGGAAAGAATTACTTGTCTTCTTTTAACGCAGCGACAAATGTGTTTACAAGAGAACATTTAACCATCCCATCAAACTACAACATTATTAAATTAGTAAAGTTTCAGCCAGGTTCTCTTTTAATTTTTGCTCAAAGTGCTGATGATTGTAAAGTATTCTTTTGGGATTACTTGTCAGAAGACCCTTATAAGATAAAAGACTTACATGACTTTGAAATACTATCAGCCTTTGAATACAAGGGTTCTGTTGCATGTATAACACAAGGGGTTGGCAACACCAAAAGAATCAAAGTTTATGATGGTTCAGAATTTGTAACCATAGCAGAGATTAATAAAAACCCATCAGCACTAGCTAATGGGTCATTAGAAGGACCAATAAACGCAGGAGTAGCTGTTGATGATAATGAAATATACTTTGTTTGTAAGGACGCTTCTTATGGATACATTTATCAATATGGTAATAATTATGGACTAAAAAACTCTGTTAATGTTATTGGAAAAATTGATGCGTACATTGAGTACATTAATACTTATCCTGGAATTATATCTTTAGGATTAGGAAATAGAATGCTTGCATCAGTTGGACCATCAAAAGCATCTGCAGGATCACAATCTTTTACTCAACAATACTTTTCTGAGACAGGCTCAACAACTCCATACAAAACAAACTATTCTAGCACAGGAAATTGGCAATCAAGTTTAATAGATTTCGGTGATGAGAGAATACAAATTACTGGAATCACAGTTTACTTTGCAGATGAGTTCAATGGAGGTAGAACAATCAGCATGAGTTTAAAAGATAGATACACAACATACGCAATATCAGGACTAACAAACTTAGGAACAGTAACT
>JAAYCD010000042.1 GCA_012744375.1 Erysipelotrichaceae bacterium
AGCTGTCGTCAAGTAACTATCATTTCCTATAGCTACCATTCATGGCTTACAACAGAGCTTTACAATCCAAAGGACCTTCATCACTCACGCGGCGTTGCTCGGTCAGGGTTTCCCCCATTGCCGAAAACTCCTTACTGCTGCCTCCCGTAGGAGTCTGGACCGTGTCTCAGTTCCAGTGTGGCCGATCAACCTCTCAGTTCGGCTACGCATCCTCGCCTTGGTGGGCTGTTATCTCACCAACTAGCTAATGCGCCGCAGGTCCATCCTTAAGTGACCCCTTGCAGGGCCTTTTAATCAAAGAAGATGCCTTCTCTGATATTATCCGGTATTAGCCAAAGTTTCCTCTGGGTATCCCAAGCTTAAGGGCAGGTTACCTACGTGTTACTCACCCGTTCGCCACTAGGTAGTATTGCTACTACCTCGTTCGACTTGCATGTATTAGGCACGCCGCCAGCGTTCATCCTGAGCCAGGATCAAACTCTCAAAGTTTTATCTCTAGTTCAAAATATAATTATCTGGTTTTGTTTAATTTAAAAAATAAATTGACGTTTAATGTTTGTACATCTGTTTAGTTTTCAAAGATCAGTTGCACTCTATTACTTCGTAATATCGTTCGAGTCTCCTCGACGCGTGCTTTGATATATTAGCACTTAGTGTTTACGCAGTCAATGACTTTTTGATTATTTTTTTCATTTTCGTTTCAGTCATTTAAGGCGTATTTCTAAACGCTTCCTCTATTATACTTATCTCTAATTTCTTGGCAAGAGGTTATGCACTATTTTTTTAATTTTTTTCTCACGCGCGTCATAAATATAGGTAATTATTTATAATAGAAATCAAATTTGTTACAAAATTATTCGATTTGATGAGAATATTTTAATTTTATGCTCAAAAAATGGCTTAATAAGGGTGCCTAAAAAGAAATTTTATCTATCACCATTTAAATTATTAAAATAAATAAAAAGCCACTTTAAAGTGGCTTTTTAAATAATAGATATATAACTTACTTTCTTCTTGAAGTGAAAATTGCTAAATAGTAAACAACTCTCACTAAGATGGCAATAAAGTCACTATAGAGGATATAAGCGCAATATAAGACGAGGTTATTGTTTTGCTTATCGCCACTTTCGGCGATTTTCTTAATACGCCAAACATCATATAAAGTGATGAGCATCAAAAAAGCGAAGATCATTAAACTACTAACTATTGAAAGGGTGAAGCTCACTTGGTCAAATACGCGAGTGAGAAAAAGAATGTAATTAATAAGCGAAAGAATAATAGCCCCGAAAAATAAAGAGGACAAAATTACTCCAATTCCCATTAATTGACCTTTTGATTTATAGCCTAATAAAGCCATAACACCAAACACTAAAGCAGTAATACCAAATGCTTCAACAAGTAAATACCAATCAAACATGAAAGTAAAAGAAGAAAGGAGTAAACCCATAACCACAACATAAATCATTAATGGAATGAGAATATTGCTTTTACCACGTATAAATTTGATAGGTAAGACAAATGACATGATGAGCAATGTGATGGCAGAAGCGCCGAGCACCACAAATAAAGCAGTGACAGCGTTAGAATCTAAATTTAGATTGCCATCGACCAGTGTCGCCCCATTGAGTAAATAGGCTTGGAAACCATAGCCAAACCCCGCAGCGACAACGGTAGTAATTAATAAGCAGAGAAACATCATACCAAAAACGCGTGACAAAAATAAACCTTTTGTTTTTTTATCAGTAAAATCATAACCCTTAATTGAACTGCTATTGAAGTTACCATTGTTTTGATCGTCGAATGAATCAAATACTGGCATAGTTAATTCCTCCTTTATCTTTTAAATTTAAATAATGTTATTTAATAGAGCTTCGTATGAATCGATTTTTAATGAAGCACCGCCCACTAATGCACCATCCACATTTGGACATGATAAGTAAGCTTTGATATTTTCGGGTTTGACCGAACCGCCATAAAGAATTCTAATTTCTTCAGCGATTGGACCAAACATATCTTTTAAGACATCGCGGATGAATTTGCATACATCTTCAGCGATTTCTGTTGAAGCATTTTTGCCAGTGCCAATAGACCATACTGGCTCATAAGCAACAACTAACTCTTTAACTTGTTCAGCGGTCAAATCTTTTAAGCCGTCACGCACTTGAGTGCCAACGATGACTTTAGTTTGGCCAGCTTCGAACTCAGCTAAAGTTTCACCAACGCAATATACTGGCACCATTTTTTCCGCTAATAATGCTTTGACTTTGGCATTGCACTTTTCGTTAGTTTCATTGTCATAAGTTCTTCTTTCACTATGACCAACTAAAGCCCAAGTAATGGCAAATTCTTTAAGCATCGGAATAGAAATTTCTCCAGTAAAGGCACCACTAGTTTGAAAGTGGACATTTTGCGCTGCAACAATCATGTTAGGATGAGCGTGTTGTTTGACTTGTGCAAGAGATAAATATGTTGGAGCAACACCTAGATCAATGTTATTTTTAAGCGCTTTATTCACTAATGGTGAAGAAGCGATAGCAAACTCTTTAGCTTCTGAAGCGAGTTTGTTCATTTTCCAGTTGCCGAGTAATAATTTTTTTCTCATATTAAAGCACCACATCAATGCCTGGTAAGTGACCGTCGTTTTCAATCATTTCAAGAGCGGCACCACCACCGGTGGAAACGTGGGAGAAGTCATCCACGAAACCGAATTGTTTAATCGCAGCAGCGCTATCGCCACCACCACAAACAGTAAATGCTTTCTCGTTTTTAGCGACTGCTTCACAAATGGCTAATGTACCTTTTTGGAAACTGTCTTGTTCAAAAACGCCCATTGGGCCATTCCAGAAAATCATCTTTGCTTTAGCAATTTCAGAAGCGAATAATTCTCTTGTTTTTGGACCGACATCTAAACCTTGGAAACCTTCAGGAATACTGGCAGTACCGATGGTTTGGACGGTTGTTCTTATAGCAGGATCGAAAGAATCTGTGACGACTGTATCGACTGGCAAAACAATTTTTCCAGTAGCTTTTAAATAGCAGTTTTTCGCATATGCCAATTGGTCATCTTCAACTGGAGAATCGCCAGCACTATGACCTAAGGCCTTTAAGAATGTGAAAGCCATTGCACCGCCAATTAACACCTTGTCGCATTTTTTGAGCAAGGAATCGATGACTTTGATTTTATCAGAAACTTTTAAGCCACCTAAAATTGCAATATATGGACGGTCGGTATCTTTGACATCAACACATCTAGTGAGATTAGCAATTTCTTTTTCTACCAAGTAACCAACAGCAACTGGCTTGCCTTCGGCTTTTAGAATTTCAGGAATACCATAAGTAGAGGCGTGTGCTCTATGAGCAGAACCAAACGCATCCATGACGAAAGCATCGCCTAAGCTCGCCCAAATTTTGGAAAGCTCTGTATCATTTTTTTCTTCTCCTGGTTCATAACGGGTATTTTGTAGTAACAAGACATCGCCATTTTGTAATTTATTGACGGCTTCTACAAGCGCTTCGCCACGTGTTTCAGGGACGAATGCGACTGGTTTACCTAGTAGTTCACCTAAACGGACCGCTACTGGGGCCATGTTACCTTCTTTGATTTGTTTAGCAAGTTTGGCAGGATCGTCTTTTGCTAATTTGTGTTGCACTTTGCCAAGATGAGACATCAAAATCAATTTCGCACCTTTTGCAATTAATTCTTTAATTGTTGGTAAGGCTTGAACGATACGATTATCATCACGGATAGTGCCTTCTTTAAGCGGAACGTTAAAGTCAACACGTACAATGACGCGTTTGCCTTCAAGATCGTTCATTTCTTTAACAGTTAACATGTTAAACTTCCTTTCTTACTAGTAACGGCACCCAACAAAAAGTAAGGTGCCGTTTTTTAATGGTTTAAGAGTACTAGTATTTATTTAATTAAGCTCCGAGAAGTACTTAATAGTACGGACCATTTGCGTGGTATAAGAATTTTCGTTGTCATACCAAGAGATGACTTGAACTTGATATAAGTCATCGCCCAATTTAGACACCATAGTTTGGGTGGCATCGAACAAGGAACCAAATTTCATACCGATTACATCGCTGGAGACGATTTCGTCTTCATTATAACCGAATGATTCATTTGCTTGAGCTTTCATTGCGGCATTAACTTTTTCAACGGTGACATCTTGACCTTTAACAACGGCCACTAAGATGGTGGTAGAACCAGTTACTACTGGAACACGTTGTGCAGAACCGATAAGTTTGCCATTGAGTTCTGGGATAACTAAGCCGATGGCTTTTGCAGCACCTGTGCTATTTGGGACGATATTGGCAGCGCCAGCGCGAGCTCTTCTTAAGTCGCCTTTTCTGTGTGGGCCATCCAAGATCATTTGGTCACCGGTATAAGCGTGAATTGTGCTCATGATACCAGAGAGAATTGGGAATGCATCGTTTAATGCTTTAGCCATTGGGGCTAAGCAGTTAGTGGTACAAGAAGCGGCGGAGATGACTTGATCATCTTTGGTTAAGATCTTCTCATTAACACCAAAGACGATAGTTGGCAAATCTTTACCAGCAGGTGCGGAAATAACGACTTTACGAGCACCGGCTTTAACGTGGGCCATGGCTTTATCTTTGGATGTATAGAAACCTGTACATTCAAGGACAACATCGACTTTTAATGCGCCCCAAGGTAAATCTTCGGCTTTTGGACGGGCATAGATAGTAATTTCTTTTCCATCAACAATGATAGCGCCTTCTTTAACGATGGTTTTGCCATCTTCAGCATATTCTGGTTCTTTGCTGTCGACGGTGTGTTTGCCTTCGCCGTAGAAACCAGCATAACCGCCCTGAGCGGTATCGTATTTTAATAAATTGGCTAACATGCTTGGAGAAGTCAAATCGTTAATCGCCACGATTTCATAACCTTCTGCACCAAACATTTGTCTGAACGCTAAACGGCCGATACGACCGAATCCGTTAATTGCTACTCTGACTTTTGACATGTACTAATGCCTCCTTAATTTGTCACTGCGATTATATATTACTTATATTAAATATAAGTTGCAAGTAAAACGCTCCGACCCATTTCTAAAAGCAAAAAATAAACGCGATCGTGAGATTTTATTTACCAAAGACACAAATAAATAAAAGGTAGTTAAATAAATAAGGCGTGTTTTAAGTACTAAAAAATCTTATTTTAAGAAAAAATGACAATTATTAGTTGTAGAAAATAAAAAAGTGGCGCGAGTTGTGTAATTATTCACTCGCCACCTAATAAGTGGAAAACGAAGCAAGTAGGTTGATTTTGTTTCGATTAATTCAAAATAAACAATCAAATTTCCTGAATGCCTTCAAAAAGAATTGATAAAGTAATTTGTAAAGCTAAAGCTAAACGATTAAGAATCTTTAATGTTGGATTTCTTGCACCTCTTTCGAGGTCATTTAAATAATTGCGATTGATGTTCGCTTCTAAAGCCAGTTCCTCGATTGTCCAACCTTTTTGTTGCCTGAGAAAACGTATCCGATAGCCGAGTTGTTTATTTATTGTCATTGTTAAGCCTTTCAAATAACGCGTGGATCGAACGGAATAGATGGTTGATATTGCTCTTGGAAATTGGTGTTTTAAACTTTTCGCTCATTAAATCTGCTAATTCTTGCAAAGAAGCAGACTCATTGGCGAGCCGTAATTTACATAATTCTCTTTCTTTGATGTTTGCGATATTATCAATACCCAAAGCTTGATTGATTAATTTAATTTCTTCAACTTGACGAAGACCAGTTTCAATTGTGCGACGCATATTTGCTGTATCCATATTAGTTAAACGATTAGCGTTATTCATTAAATCGCGGTTAGCTCTTACGTCTTCAAATTCCAAGCATGAAGAAACCGCACCGATGACAATTAAGAAGTTGCTAATTTGGTCACTCTTTTTAAAGTAGATGACGTATTCTTCTCTTCGCGAAGTGATTTTTGGTTCGATAGAACTATTTTTATATTTAGCAAACAACTTAGCGAGCCATTTAGCGTAGTTATCGTTATTTAAAGATATTTCTAAATGGTAATTAGAGGTGACTGGAGAATTAATCGAGCCAGCGGCTAAAAAGGCTCCGGCCAAATAGCCCGCAATTGTGTCATCATTATTAACGATGTTTTTACTAATCTTGCCTTCTAAAAAAGATATTTCTAAATCTTCCATAATTAAATCAGTCGCTTCACCGACTTCAATAATGTATGTTTTACCTTTGCCAAAGCCTTTTTTATCGCGAATAATGAGTCTGGCATTAACGTGATATAAATCGTTGATACATTGATAAATAAATTTTCCAATTTTTGCATTTTCAGTATTTAGTTGTAGAAGTGATTTTTTACCTCTAAAAACTAACGAACCATTTATTCTAATGTATGCTGAAAGCAGTGCTCTTAAGCGATCAATAGAAGGATAGGCATTGTTGACCAATTCTTCTTTAACTTGAGAAGTAAAAGAATTCTTACTGCGCATACTTAATATATTTTATCAAAAATAAGTATCTTTGATATATAGACATTAAAAAAAGCCATTTTTATGGCTCTTAATTTTTTCCTAAATAAGCAAGAATGGCTTTCGCGGCCATCATACCATCGACTTCTGCGAGATATATTTGTCTGACATCACGGGGTAAGATATCGCCACCAGCAAATAATCCAGCCACTTTTGTCGCTTTTGTTTTGTTTTCGACAGGAATGGTTCCCCATTCATCTAGGACACCAGGAATTTTCACAAAAGTAGAATTTGGAATTTGCCCAACTAGTGGGAAAGCGCCTTGAACATGTAAAACTTTTTCTTCTTTAGTTTCGACATTTTGAATTTTGATTGCTTCTAGTTTGTCACCACCGATTAATTCAATTGGAATATATGGAGTTAAAATGGTTGCATTTGGATAAGTTAATAATTCGTCAACGAGTTTGCGATTACCGCGGAATTCATTGCGCCGATGAATTAAATATACATGACGGGCGATATCCGCCATAAAGATTGCTTCCTTAAGTGCGGTGTTACCTCCACCAATAATCAAGATATCTTGTCCTTTATAGAAATGACCATCACATAACGCACAATAGGAAATGCCATGAGCAAAAAATTTATCTTCTTTTGGCAAGGCTAATTTCTTTTCCTTGGTGCCACTTGCGATCAAAACAGTTTTTGCCGCATAGATATTGTTTTCGCATTGCACGATAAATAAGTCATCATTTTTCGTTAAAGAAGTAACAAAGTCACCAATCATTTCGACACTAGCCGCATTAAGACGGGTAAAAAATTCAACCGCTAAGTCGGGACCAGAAATCATTTTATAACCAGGATAATTATCAACACGTGGGGCGATATTAATTTTGCCTCCTGGAGTAGAACCTTCTATTATGACGACATCAACACCAGCATTTTTTAAAATAATCGCCGTTCTAATTCCGCATGGTCCAGCGCCAATAATTATAGTTTCGAATGTTCGCATAATAATAGTTCCCCCAATTCTTTATATGATTTTGCTTGATATTTGGCTAAGTTAACAAAGTTGATAGTTCTTGGTCCCCAAGTAACTAACATACAATCCACGCCCGCATTTGTAGCGGTTTCATAGTCAATATCGTTATCACCAATATATAGAACTTCAGAACTTTTTCGGATATTCAATTGTTGCATCGCTTTTATTATTCCGTCTTTTGAAGGTTTTGGAGTTGCGACCGCATCAGCGGGAACTATCACATCAAAAAAATGTTTAATCTTACATAAATCGAGCGAATAATTGAGCATGGCGCTAGATTTATTTGTGACAATACCGAGTTTATAACCAGCTTGTTTTAATGCTTTTAAAGTAGCGATTTCATCTTCGTAAGGAGTGACAGTTAAATCATAATAAATTTTTGACGTTTTCACAAAAGCATCGCACAGTTCCTCAACTCGATAATTAGGAAATTCCTCGGCCATCGTTTTTTTAAGTGGTGGGCCTGAAAAATAATAAATTTCTTCGCGAGTCCTTTTTACCTTTGGTGTGTAATTTTCATATAACTTGAAAAAAGTTTGCACTACCATTTCATCGGTATTACATAAAGTCCCATCTAAATCAAATAGCAGTAATTTATATTTGACATGTTTCTCCGTTTTGATAACTTCCACTAATTTTAATATTGAGATGGAAATTAATGCGATTAAAGAAAGGCCAACAATTAACAAAATGACTCCGACGTTATAATTGTTATATGCCACTTTGGCAACGAAATTATTGCTCGTAATTAAATAAATGCCCACGGCTAACAAAATAGCGCCAACCCCACCGATAATTGCAGTCGACATTAAATACGTTTTTTTCGCGTTTGGTATAGCTTTATAAGTATTGTTTTTCTTAGCTATTAAGTATCTAATCACATGGTTAGCAACAATTAATAAAACACCAATTACAACGGAAGAAAGACTCCAAATCCATGACCAGTAGCCGTTTGTTCCCATTTGGAAATCAGCACTTCTAAGCGGTTCCATTAAAACACGAGTTAGACCATACCAAATAATGTAGCCAGCACCTAAGTCACCGAGTTCGGTATATTTTCTTAATAAGCGACCAAACAACATTGAAATAATGAAATAGCCAACAATATTAGCCACCCCTTCAATCAAGAAAAGTGGTACATAAATTTGCCCACTATCGGCAAAACCAGATGTACTGGAATAAGCAGCGTTACGCCAAATGACTTCAGGAAGCCATTTCCAATAAATGAGATCGCTAGGTAATCCGTGAACTTCACAATTAAAGAAGTTGCCAAGTCGACCAACGGCTTGCGCGATTAAAATGGTTGGAACAA
>JAAYCD010000067.1 GCA_012744375.1 Erysipelotrichaceae bacterium
CATACGATTGGTCCTGATAAAGCTGTTAATTATTTATTAAATAAATATCACAATATCAAATTTGTGAAAGTGACTTTATTTGGTTCTTTGGCTTCGACCGGGAAAGGTCATTTGACAGACTATATTATTAAATGCGCCCTCAAAAATGTTCCGCATTCCATTATCTTTGACATTAAGCAAAAGATGCCCCATCCAAACACCATGACTTTCGAGTTAACGCTTGAAGATGAAAGCATTGTTATAGAAAACATAGCGTCAATTGGTGGTGGTTCAATTAAAGTTAATGGTCAAGATACTTTGACAAAAAAAGAAATTTATCCACATAACAAATTATGCGATATTATCTCTTATTGTGAACAAAACAATCTTCGCTTAGATGAGTATGTGTTGAGGCATGAAGGTGAAACAATAATTCCCTATATTAAAGATATTTATCAAGTTATGGTTGCGGCAATTGCGCGTGGCATAGCTACTGCAGGAGATTTGCCTGGGGAACTACGCGTAAAAAGAAAAGCCCCAACTATGTACCAAAGAATGGTTGATGAGCACAAAGAAAACGATTTTTCAACTAATGTTGCTATCGCTGCTTTTGCCGTAGCTGAAGAAAATGCTTCAGGTGGCTTAATTGCTGTTGCACCAACTTGTGGTAGCGCAGGAGTTATTCCTGGCATCATAAAATATATGCAGATGAACAATATTAAGGAACAAAGAATACTTAATGGCTTGCTGGTTGCCGGATTAATTGGTATGTTAGCTAAAACCAACGCTTCAATTTCAGGTGCAGAAGCAGGTTGCCAAGCCGAGATTGGTGTCGCCTGTGCGATGGGCGCAGCTATGCTAGCATCTGCCCTTAATTACGATAATCATACGATTGCCCAGTGTGCAGAAGTTGCGCTTGAACATTCACTTGGCTTAACTTGTGATCCGATTAAAGGTTATGTGCAAATTCCGTGTATTGAAAGATGTGCAATCTTTGCATTAAAAGCGATTAATGCTGTGACGATAGTTAACCTCTTACCAAAAGAAGCTAACAAGATTAGTTTTGATGATTCTCTTGTAACTATGTTTCTCACGGGAAAAGATTTACATGTTGGTTACCGCGAAACTGCAAAGAAAGGTTTGGCAAGAATTCCACTTAAAAACACATAAAAACGCGCATATAGATATGCAACGTAAGTAAATCGTGTAAAATAAGCAGTAATAATTCAAAAAGAAAGGAACTATTTATGTATCGTAAAAATGCTTGGTTAAAGTACGATGACAAACAAGAAGTACTAAATTTTGCGGAAAAATATAAATCGTATATTAGTGTTTCCAAAAATGAACGCGCGGCAATTAAAGAAGCGGTTAAACTTTTAGAGGCTAATGGTTTTGTTAATGTTGATAAAGTCAACAAAATAAAAACCGGAGATCGCATTTATTTTCTTAACAAAAACAAAAACGTCGCCGCTTATATTATTGGTTCTGAACCACTTGAAAACGGCTTAAGAATTTTAGGAGCACACGTTGATTCTCCACGTTTAGACCTAAAAGAAAATCCGATTTATGAAAATAAAGGTTTTGCTTTAGGCGATACTCACTATTACGGGGGTATTAAAAAATATCAATGGACAACAATTCCACTTGCTTTAGTGGGAGTTGTTTGTAAAAAAGATGGCACAGTAATCGATATTAATATCGGCGATAATCCAAACGACCCAGTTGTCGGAGTAACTGATTTACTCATTCATTTAGCTTCGGACCAAATGGAAAAATCCTTGGGTAAAGCCATTGAAGGTGAAAATTTAGACATCACATTAGGTTCAATGCCTTTAAGCGGCGTGGAAAAAGAGCCAGTTAAAACTAATGTCTTAAAAATACTTAAAGAAAAATATGACATTGAAGAAGAAGATTTTGTTTCTGCAGAAATTGAAATCGTTCCTGCCGGACCTGCAAGAGACTACGGTCTAGATCGTAGCATGATTGCTGCTTACGGCCATGATGATCGCAGTTGTGCATTTACTTCTTTGATGGCGTTATTAGACACTAAGGAAGTGAAGAAGACCGCTTGTTGTGTCTTGGTTGATAAAGAAGAAATTGGCTCTGTTGGTGCGACTGGCGCCCACTCTTTGTTCTTTGAAAACACCATCGCCAAATTATTTAAATTAATGGGCGAAAGCCATGTTTTATGGAAAACACGTGTCGCTTTAGAAAATAGCGAAATGTTATCGAGCGATGTTTCAGCTGGTTACGACCCTTTATATGCTTATGTCAACGAAGCAAAAAACTCCGCTTATTTGGGCGAAGGTTTAGTCTTTAACAAATATACTGGTAGCCGTGGCAAAAGTGGTAGTAATGATGCGCAACCTGAATACTATGCTTTTATCAGAAAAACAATGGATGAAGCAAACGTAAATTGGCAAAACGCTGAACTTGGAAAAGTTGATCAAGGCGGCGGCGGGACAATCGCTTATATTTTGGCTAACTATAATATGAAGGTTTTAGACGCTGGCATACCTGTTTTAAATATGCATGCGCCAATGGAAATCGTCAGCAAAGTTGATGTTTATGAAGCCTATAGAGGCTATAAAGCCTTCCTCGTAGCCTAACTAAAAAAACAATAAAATCCTGAATAGAGTAACTATCTAAACAGGATTTTTTATTTTTGGCTAAAAGATTTTGACAAAATCATGTTTAAAGATTATCATAATTAAGCATTTGGCGGGTGTGGTGAAGAGGCCTAACACACCTGGCTGTGAACCAGGCATTCGCCAGTTCGAATCTGGTCACTCGCCCCAATCAATGTCCATTACTCACTCTTTCGGGTGATAATAGTGATGACGACCCTTATGGGTCGTTTTCTTTTTGTTAGAATAAAAAAACCAGTGCTATTACGCATTGGCTTTATTGTGTTTATTAGACTAAATCCAATTCTTTCCTAATTGCCCTTTCACTGATGTTTTGACCAATGAAGACCAATTTTATTAAGTGATCTTTATATTTATCATCCCAGTCATGAGCGAAGTTCTCATCGGTTTCTAATAAGTATTGTAATTGCTTCTTATTTAAGGTCGCTGAGAGCCATTTCCTTGAGAAGGTAAGAGTATTTTGTAAGCCCGCTGATTCAAAGACATAAATACTATCTTTTTCATCATCGAAGTAGCAAATGCCTTTAGCTCTAATGATGTGGTGTTTGCCACTTTCGTTTTCAATCCAATTTTTTAACTTTTGGAGATTGAATGGGCGACGACGGTAATAAACAAATGTATTGATGTTGTATTCTAAGGCTGTGCCGCCTTCTTCGTTATCTGTGCCTTTGTGGTGATGATGGTGATGGTGTTCTTCTTCGTGTTCATGATTGTGGTCATGTTCTTCATCTTCATCTTCATCGTCATCGTGGACTTCGACATCAGTTTCCCAATCATCAAATTCTCTAATCCATGCCGCAGAAGTTGAAGCCGCCTCAAAATCAAATAATTCAGTATCGAGAATATCATCGATATTAACTTTACAAAAGTCGCATTCAATGATTTCCGCTTCTGGTTGAATGGCATTTACTGCTTTTTTTACTCTATTTAATTCAGTTTCAGAAATTAATGACACTTTATTTAGTAAGACAACGTTAGTAAATTCAAGTTGTTGAATAATGAGATTTTCAATGTTTTCTTCGCCACGCTCAACAGTAATTAATATTTCGCCGCAGCGGAATTCATCTCTAAGTCTAAGCGCGTCAGTAACGGAAACAA
>JAAYCD010000114.1 GCA_012744375.1 Erysipelotrichaceae bacterium
TCAATCAACTAAAGAGAACTGAAGATGAAGGGCTTGTTAGAGTCGCTAATACGTACAATAAATGGAAAATAGAAATTGCAAACGCCATTACAGTAAGAAACGAGAATGGAAAACGTTATTCAAATGGACCCGCGGAAGGATTAAATAATGCGATTAAAACACTCATTAAGGACGCAAATGGATATCGAAATTTCGAAAGATTTAGGAAGAGAGTTCTATTAGTTTTAGGCAAAAGAAAAGACCCCCTCACATAACGCGTGAAAGGGTCTCCACTTTTAATGTTGTAGCCTAAGTGGGTTTAGTTGGGTATCACCACTTAAATCCACTTTTTATGTTATAGGCTCAGAAAAACCCTCAATACAGTATTGTATCAAGGGTTGTGTACTATCATGGTGCCCCCTGGCGGAATCGGACCACCGATTCATCCTTACCATGGATGTGTAATAGCATTTTACTAAGGGGGCAGCACCAATCATTATACATAAAAGTGCTTCTATATCAATAGAAAAACTTATTGATTATATTCCTTTTCTCTTAGTTTACTCGTGGCTTGACGAATGATAAACCAAGTGACACATAAAATGTTCAGAAAGAAAAAAATACTAAACAGGCTTTGTAAAGTTAAAGGAAACTTGATTGAAGCTATAATACCTAACTCATCATACGTAATAATTGCTTGTGCATTCATCAGTAAGAAAACAATGATCGTCGCAATTACTGATAATATTCCAACAATCAATATTACTTTTTGATATAGGTCAAATTGACTAAGCTTCATCCACCATTACTCCAAATATATCATACACATAGCTCTCGGTGATTTTAACGGTGACGATTTCGCCTTCTTTTAAAACTTTATTAGAAGAAAAAATTATTTTTCCATCAATATCATCTGGAGCATTGAAATAGCTTCTCAATAAATAATAACCATTTTCTTTACCAATTACTAAACCCTTCATCGTTTCACCGAGATGTTTTTTGTTTTGCGTATAAGAAATCTTTTGTTGCAAAGTCATAAGCGCATCTAAGCGTTTTTGTTTGGTTGATGGTCTAACTTGATGTGGGAAAGAATAAGCAGGCGTTCCTTCTTCGCGAGAAAATTTAAATGCCCCCAAATGGTCGAACTTAATTTCTTCAACAAACTTCATTAAGTTATCAAAGTCTTTTTTAGTTTCACCTGGAAAGCCGACCATGATCGTCGTTCTTAAAATAGCATTTGGTACTTTTTCTCGTATTTTCTTAAATAAGTTTGTAAGTAATGTTTTATTGCCACGACGGTTCATAGCTTTCAAGATATTGTCTTCTGAATGTTGAATTGGAATATCAAAATATGGTGTTAATTTTTGTTCTTTTGCCATTAGGTCAATGAGCTCATCACTAATCTCATCTGGATATAAATAAAGTAAACGAATAAATTCGAGCCCATTAATTTTTAACAATTCTTTTATCAAATCAACAATCGTTTTTCTAGGTTTAAGATCCCAACCATAACGCGTGGTGTCTTGTTCAAGAACAATTAGTTCTTTATACCCTTTACTAGCGAGTTGCTTTGCTTCTTCAATAATGCTTTCAAAAGAACGAGAAACATAAGGACCACGAATTAAAGGAATAGCACAGTAAGTGCAGTTGTTGGAACAACCTTCACCGATTTTTAAATAAGCTGAGTAGTTGCCTGTAGACACCAAACGAAGCTGATCGTTTAACCCTTCATAATTAGTGACTGGTTCGCCAACAGTGGCTAAAAGCGTGGCAAAGCGCGGATAATCGCGAATTGGAATCCATAAATCTACTTCAGGGATTTCTTCTTTAAGTTGTTCGACATAGCGATTTACTAAGCAACCCGTGACCACGACTTTTTGCTTTTTATTAATATTATCTAAAATGACATCAATGCTTTCTTTTTTACTAGATTCAATGAAGCCACAAGTATTGATGATAATAAGATCAGCTTCGTCTTTATTTTTTACAATTTGATAATGATTTCTAATTAATAGTCCTAAAATATTTTCACTATCAACAAGGTTTTTGGGGCACCCTAAAGAAATTAACGCGACTTTTTTCATTATTCACTCCTTAAAGCGATGACTGGATCTTGCCGTGAAGCATGCATAGAAGGAATTAGGCCAGACATCACGGATAAGAAAACGCTAAGCGCTAGCATAATGGCGATGATCGGTAAAGTCAACACCGCAATCGCTGGGATATCGAATAGCGAGATGACAATATTAATGACCACACAAATGAGCGCAGTTAATATTAAACCAATTATGCCGCTCAGTAAACCAGTAATGAGGTTTTCTGCGATAAATAGACGTGAAACGTCTTTCTTGCGGCCGCCCAAAGAACGAATGACGCCAATTTCTTTAACTCTTTCGATGACGGAAATATAAGTAATAACCGCAATCATAAAGCAAGAAACGACAAGTGAAAGTGAAGTAAACACCACTAAGGCAGTCGTAATTATCGTAATCATGTTGTCGATGACCGCAATTATTAAAGAAATTGCATCGGTATAAGTTAATTCATCACGTATTGATAAAGTTAATACTTTTTCTTGCGCTGTGCCATCATATAAAACAATGTCTCCTTCTTCGTTCCATGAATCTAAGTATTTAGTCACCAAGTCTTTTTGCGCAAAGTTATCGGGATAAATACTCATTGTCTCTGGTAACTTTTCTAAGGTATAAGTTTGATTTTCATCTTCGTCACCATGGGTGACAATTTTTAATCCGCTCAATGCTCGTAGATAGATACTATCCTGATCAAAATAATCACTCCCTCCTCCAGCGCCACCAAACATTGCCCCTAATGCACCTAAACCACTAGCGCCGTTAAGTGAACTTGCGTAGCCATCTTGGTTTTTTATCGGGTTATCCGGGTCGGAAAAATCAGTATATTTAAAAGTAACATAGGCTTGATATGGACTAGTTTTTTCTTTTTCGCTGCCAAAATAAGCCTCGATTCCATAATTTTCATTACGCACAATTTCACTATTATAAGCATCTTCCATATAACGATCTTGAAATGCTTTTGTGTAGTACACACCTTGCGCTAAGCTACCAAAAGTAACTCCTTGCTTTGGTCTTAAAATACCCGCAATAGTCATTTCGGTTTTATCACTCACTGCTTCAATATCGATTTCAGCGTCGTATTGGTAACCAGTAATTTTTTCTTCTCTAGGGGTCGCGGAAACTGAAGTTACGACTGTTGAGGTCGTTTGGCCTGGGCCTGGATTAGTAATTAAAGTTGCCGAAGCTTCTCCTTCATTTAACGTTAAAGCGTAAGTGGTTGTGCCATCAACATTTTGGCCAAGCCATGGGCCATAAATGGGATCAATGTTTGGGTTTCTAGGTTCAGTGCGAGCAAAATAAATAATGTCCGAACTAAATCCAGCAAGCTTAACGACCGCGCCTGTTAAAAGGTCGCTCGCCTCATTATATTGCAAGATATATAGTTGCATCCCGACGGTATCGGTTAAAGTCGCGCTATACTCAATATAATCGCGTAACTTAATATCGTCGTACCGATACATAGAATCATGTGGGACGTAATATAGTTTTTGTCCGAGTAAGTCTTCATATTTAAACGAAGTAGTATATGGATATAATTCATCTAATTCTTCGTCTGTAAGCGTATTATTTTCATCGGTTTTTGCAACGGCTTTTTGCGCGATGTTAATTACTTCTTTTTCTTCATAGAAACCAAGCTGAGCGAAATTTAAGTCAGTTAAAGTAGTATTATTACCCACCACTAACATGATTTCATTTTCGCTTTCTGGAAAATGAGAATCGCCCAATAAATCGTACTGTGAAAGAATATATTCTTTTGCACCAGCTTCTCCAGGAATAAGTCGCATGAAGTTTGTAAATAAATCAACAAATGTTGCGTATTGCGAAAAGCCTTGAACAGTTTTAAGTTCAGCGACATAACGTTGCGTTAATCCGTTGAGCGAAACAACCATTTCATCATCTTCAGGACTTGGTTTCCAAGTGGTAAAGATGTTATTAGTAACATCAACACCATAATCAAAAGACATTGCTGAAACATATTCCTTAGGAATTTCTTTTACAAACTGCACTAAATCATCATTAATAGTGTTGGTTTTCACTTGCGAAAGATCTTTATAACGTTTCATCAAGTAATCAATCATTGAATTTAAACCGACTTCACTATTTCTATCGAATTCTGGAATCTCAACCGAAGTATTTTCGGATAAAGCACTCATTAAACTTGAAAAATCAATCGCTTCTTCTTGAATAGTAATTGGATAACTCGACAACATGTCGTTTTGCATTGATCCAATATAACCACGCACACCAGTAGAAGCGGCTAAAACGGTCGAAACGCCAAATATACCAATACTTCCAGCGAAAGCAACTAAAATGGTTCTTTTGGCCTTGGATATTAAGTTAGCAACGGATAAAGTGGTCGCCGTCCAAAAAGACATTGCACTCTTATTTTTTTTATCTTTAGAAGGTTCTTCTTTTTTAATTGCAGGAATAACTTCTTCTTTTCCATCAAAAGGACGACTATCGCCAGTAACAACGCCATCAACCATATTGATAATACGCGTGGCATAACGATTAGCCAAATCAGGGTTATGGGTAACCATGATGACCAAACGATCTTTTGCAACTTCTTTTAATAAATCAACGATTTGAGTTGATGTTTCACTATCAAGTGCGCCGGTAGGTTCATCGGCAAGTAAAATTTCTGGATTATTAACTAAAGCACGAGCGATTGCCACTCTTTGCATTTGTCCACCAGATAGTTGGTTCGGTTTTTTCTTTTCTAAGCCCTTTAAGCCAACTTTGGCTAAAGCTTCATATGCTCTTTCTTTTCTTTCCTTCTTGGATACACCACCGATGGTGAGGGCTAGTTCGACGTTGCGCACTAGCGATTGGTGACCGATTAAATTATATGTCTGAAAAATAAAACCAATAGAATGATTACGATAAGTATCCCAATCATAATCGGTGTAATTTTTTGTCGATTTGTTTTTGATGATTAAATCGCCATTAGTGTAACGATCTAAGCCACCGATAATATTTAATAAAGTAGTCTTTCCACATCCAGAAGGGCCAAGCACTGCCACAAATTCATTGCGTCGGAAATTGATAGAAACACCACGCAAAGCCCGGACGGGTTCCTGGTCTTTCATAGGGTAATTTTTTTCAATTTTTACTAGCTGTAACATAGTTAAGTCCCCTCCTTCATTAGAAAAAATCATAAACAAATATGGGGGTTCTGTCAACTAATATGCACGTATATGCGTATATAAACCTTTTAACGCTTCGCTAAAGGGAAGGATTTTCCAAAACTTTTTCTGATGGTCCAACAGCCAGAATTTTCCTTTAGGATATTTTGTGGCAGTGGATATTGTTTAATTGCGCCTGATAAAACGCCGGCTTTTTGTATCAGCGATTTAATAACTTTAGGTTTATTTATGAACAAAATAATAAATACCACTAAAGCGAATGCTGCAACAAAAAAGCAGGTTAAAGAAGCATAGAGAAAAATGATATAAAGAAAAAATGTCTCTTTAGTAAAAAAATAAGCACCGAGAAATGCTCCACCAATGATCGCCATGATAATCGCGACCTTGGGTGAAACTTTTTTCATTCCTTCATATTCTTTTTCAACAGCTTTGACTTTATTGTAGTTTTTGCCGATTTGTTTTTTATCTCTTTGTAAAATTAAAACGACCGTATTATCTTTTTTTGGTTTTTCAGTGCCGGCTTGGTACCAACCAAACTTTCCATATAAAGCGGTATATTTATCAATTTGACTAATTTTGATTCTTTTTTTCTTCTTTTCCATATTTGGCTTTCAATTCGTAAACTCTCGTTTGAATGTCTTTCAGTCTTTCTGGCTCGTTTTTAATAAAAGTCAACACTTGTTTACTACGATAATAAAAGATGACTGTTGAAGAAAATAATAATAGCATTCCTGGGACGCAGAAAGCAAAGAAATAGGGAATGGTAGGAAAGTTATCGCGCATGAATAAGAAGAGAATTAAATAAATAGTAAAAGTGATGAATGATAAAGAGACAGCGGCAATAAATATCCACATTGGAATAAGTTTTGGCTCCATTTCTTTTTCTATTTCCACCAACTGTTGGTAATAAGGCGTTTCGTTATCGCGAGAAAAACAAAGCACACTATCACCATTGTTAAGTTTTTCTTCTTTAGTCAATTCCCAGTCAAAAAGCCCCATCAAATAGACGGTGCGGTTGACAGAAAAAGAATTTACTTTTCTTTGACTTTTTTCCATGTTTTCATTGTAAAGGTTGATTAATATTCACACAAGTTTTATTTGTTAAAACAAATTTAAAGGGGTTGAATTTAAAACAATTTATTGAACAAGATAATTGGCCTGTGTTACTCTTGTAACAAGCGAGGTCATCCATTATGGGTTTTCATAAACATAATACGAAAGATTATATAAATATTGCCCTTTACTATTTAATGTCAAAACATTCATACGACGAAATTACCGTCACTGACATCTGCAAACAAGCTAACTTGTCCAGAATGTCATTTTATCGTTATTACAACAACAAAGAAGATATTTTTATTAATTACTGCGATGAACGCTTTGAAGACTTTGTACGCATAATTAATGAGAAAAATGTCGCCGATGTTTATTCTTTCCTATTAGAAGTTTTTAATTATGTCCATAAATATGCCCGTCAAGTGACCATATTAAAGCGTGCTGGCAAAGAAAATTTGCTTCTTCAAAAATTCACAGACTATGGTTTATATTTAGCCACTAGATGGAATTTGTCAGGCACTGAAAATATCGTTTTTAATCGCGTGGCAGCTGCTTTCCTCGCTGGTGGCATTGCTAACGTATTAGCGATGTGGTTCGATCTCGGCATCAACCTACAAGCCAAAGAAATGACTGATATAGCCTATAGTATTTTCGGTGCGGCCGTTAATGAAAATATAAATAAAAAGAATTCTAATACCCCATTTGGAAATGCAAATAAAGAGAAAAAATCAGAAAACTAGACAGTGTATAGATTTGATATTTTTTCGTTTTGATTCGCAATTTTCTTCCTGTAATATAATGACACCATAGCATGTCATTGTAACTTTCAACGATAGATGCTAGGTCTATCGCATTGATAGTTTTTACTTACAACAATTCTTACAGGAGGATTTTTTATGCTAAAGATCAAAAAAAGAGATGGTACTATCGAAGATTTTGATATTACTAAGATCGAAAACGCTATTGAAAAAGCGTTCATGGCCGAACACAAGTTTTACAATCATGACATTATCGAAATGCTCGCATTACGCGTTACTGCTGATTTCAATAAGAAAATTGTAAATGAAGTAGTTGGTGTTGAGGATGTTCAAGATTCCGTTGAAATCGTTTTGATTCAAGCTGGATACGTCGATGTCGCACGATCTTACATTATTTATCGTAAGCAACACCAAAAGTTACGTGAAATTAAAGAAACAAACCTCAACTACAAGAATGTCGTTAATAATTATTTGAACATTAATGACTGGCGCGTTAAAGAAAATAGCACCGTTACTTATTCTGTCGGTGGGCTTATTTTGTCAAATAGCGGCGCTGTGACAGCTAATTATTGGTTAAGTGAAGTGTATGATGACGAAATTGCTAATGCTCATAGAAACGCCGAAATTCACATTCATGACTTATCAATGTTGACTGGTTACTGTGCTGGTTGGTCTTTAAAACAACTCATTCAAGAAGGTTTGGGTGGTGTTCCTGGAAAAATCACTTCTTCTCCTGCTTATCACTTAAGTACTCTTTGCAACCAGATGGTCAACTTCTTAGGAATCATGCAAAACGAATGGGCAGGCGCTCAAGCATTCTCCTCTTTTGATACATATTTAGCGCCGTTTGTTAAGGCAGATAACTTAACCTATAAGGAAGTAAAACAATGCATCCAATCTTTCATTTATGGTGTGAATACTCCTTCTCGTTGGGGTACACAAGCTCCATTCACCAATATTACACTTGACTGGGTTGTGCCAAATGATATGGCTGAACTCAACTGTTTAGTGGGTGGTAAAGAAATGCCATTTAAATATAAAGATTGCGTAAAAGAAATGGCGATGGTCAACAAGGCATTTATCGAAATCATGATTGAAGGCGATGCTAACGGCCGTGGTTTCCAATATCCTATTCCTACTTACTCCATCACGAGAACTTTTGACTGGAGTGAAACTGAAAACAATAAATTATTATTTGAAATGACGGCTAAATATGGAACACCATATTTCTCCAACTATATTAACAGCGATATGGAACCAAGTGATGTTCGCAGTATGTGTTGCCGTTTAAGACTCGACTTAAGGGAATTAAGAAAGAAATCTGGTGGTTTCTTTGGTTCAGGCGAATCAACTGGCTCAATCGGTGTTGTTACCATCAATATGCCTCGCATTGCTTATTTAGCAACTGATGCAGCGGATTTCTATCGCCGTTTAGATCGCATCATGGATATTTCTGCTAGATCTTTGAAAGTCAAACGTAACACGATTACCACTTTAATGGACGCTGGCTTATATCCATACACCAAACGTTATTTGGGTAACTTTAACAATCACTTCTCCACGATTGGTTTGGTCGGTATGAATGAAGCATGCTTAAATGCTCGTTGGTTAGGAAATGATTTAACTAATGAAGATAGTATTGCCTTCACAAAAGAAGTACTTAATCATATGCGTGAAAAGCTTTCTGATTATCAAGAATTATATGGTGACTTATATAACTTAGAAGCTACACCTGCTGAATCTACTTCCTATCGCTTGGCTAAACACGATAAGGCTTTATATCCTGATATTATTACTGCTTCTGAAAATGGTCATACCCCATATTACACCAACTCTTCCCACTTACCAGTAGGTTATACAGAAGACGTTTTCAAAGCTCTTGATATCCAAGATGGCTTACAAACTCTATATACTTCTGGCACTGTCTTCCACTGTTTCTTAGGACAAAAACTTCCAAACTGGAAATCTTGTATGAACTTAGTGAAGAAAATTGCAGAAAACTATCATATTCCTTATTACACAATGTCACCAACCTATAGTGTGTGTAGAGATCACGGCTACATCAATGGTGAAGAATATGAATGTCCAAAATGCGGCAGAAAGACAGAAGTGTATTCTCGTATTACTGGTTACTATCGTCCAATTCAAAACTGGAATGATGGTAAAGTCGAAGAATTCCAAAATAGAAAAGAATATGAATTAAGCAAATCAAAACTCACCAACAAAGTTGCTGGTGTTGTTGGTAGTAAAGAAGAAATGGAAACTCCAGCTCCTCAGAGCGCTGAAATCTTACTCTTTGCCACTAAGACTTGCCCGAATTGCAAAATGGCCAAGATGCTATTAGATAACGCTAATATCAAATACACAGTTGTCGATGCTGAAGAAAACATTGAAAAGTCCAAAGCTTTCAATATCAGAAAAGCACCAACTCTCATTGTTCCTAAAGTTGAAGGCGGTTATGATGTCTTCGAAAATGCCTCAAATATTAAAGGCTATATCGAGGGATTGAACTAACTATGGTTGACGTCATTATCATTGGTGGCGGTCCAGCCGGAATGAGTGCAGCACTTAACCTATTAAGAGCCGGTCATTCAGTCCTAATTTTAGAAAAAGAAAACTTTGGTGGACAAATCGCAAATTCCCCAAGAGTGGAAAATATTCCAGGTATTAAAGATATTTCTGGTTTAGAATTTTCCAATAACTTATTTGAACAAATTCTTGCTCTAGGAGCGAAGTTCGAACTCGAAGAAGTTACTAGAGTAATGAAAGTTAACGAAACATTTGATGTGACAACTAAATATCGTTCTTATCAGTCTAGAGCAGTCATCTTAGCAAACGGGGTCAAACACCGTAAGATGAACTTACCAAACGAAGAAGATTTTATCGGAAAAGGCATTTCTTATTGTGCTGTATGTGATGGCGCGTTTTATAAAGACGAGGATACTTATTTAATCGGAGACGCTAATACGGCCTTACAATATGCACTCATGTTGTCTAATACTTCCACTAATGTCTATGTGTTCACATTATTCGACCGTTTCTTCGCTGATCAAATTCTCATTGATCGCTTAAGAGAAAGAACTAATGTTCATGTTACTCATAATATGAATTGCATCGCATTTTTGGGGAAAAACGAACTTGCCGGTCTTAGGTTTAAAAACACCAAAGACCACACCATTCACGACTATCCAACTAATAACGTTTTTATCGCCATTGGCCAAGTGCCACAAAACGATATTTTCAAAGCGTTAGTCCAAACCGATGAACGTGGCTTCATTGTTACTAATGAAAGAATGGAAACTTCACTAAGTGGTTTCTTCGCAATAGGCGATACGAGAAAAAAAGACGTCTGCCAATTAGCAAATGCTTTCGGTGACGCCTCGATTGCTTCGGTATTCGTGGATAAGTACTTACATACCCATTAGTTTAATAACCACGTAATTCTACTTCAGGAATTACATTAATCAACGTATTTTTTAACACTTCGGCCTCTTTGTAGTTAACTTCATGGAGGCCTTTTTGTATGCAACCTTCACGATCGACGAACTTTTGTAAGAATAATCTTTTAGCGCCTTTAATAAACGATAGATATTCTTGTACATCCATGTGTTCGTGAAACTCTTTTACTAAAGTAGTTCTAAATTCATAATCAGGAGCACGAGCAATAATTAAAGCAATGCTGCGTTGAATTGATGCTATATCAAGATGAGTAACGCCAGAAGTTTTTGCGTATAAAGTAGGAGTATTTTTTATATCCATCGCCACATAGTCAACTAGTCCAAAATCAAATAGTTTTTTTAGCGTTTCAGGGTTAGTGCCATTAGTGTCTAACTTCACTAAAAAACCCAAATCTTTGACCGCTTTGATTTTAACCTCTAAATCTTTTTCTAGTGTTGGTTCACCACCAGAAAAAACGACTGCGTCAATTAAGCCCACACGTGTTTTTAGATAATTTAATAACTCATCAAAACTGATGGTATCACTAGCGTTTAATACGGAATCACCATTATGGCAAAACGGGCAACGAAAATTACATTCCTTAAAAAAAACAACACAAGCTAACTTGTCTTGGTAATCTAATAAAGAAAGGGTATCGATTCCGACAATTGCCATAAATTAAGATATTAATATATTAATATTTCGTTGTCTTAAAGTCAAATTTCAATATAATAAGAGATATATGAATTACAATAATATTTCTTGGGACGAATACTTTATGGGTATTGCTTCTCTTAGCGCCTTAAGAAGCAAAGATCCCAATACCAAAGTTGGCGCATGTGTGGTTGATGATGACAACAAGGTCGTCTCAATTGGTTATAATGGCATGCCTAGAGGTTTAGATGAGACAAAATTATCTTGGAATAGAGGTATTGATCTAGATTCTAAATACTTATATGTTTGCCATGCTGAGTTTAATGCAATCTTAAATACTCGTAACGGAAGTGCCTTAAATGGTTGTAGGTTGTATGTTACTCTTTTCCCATGTAACGAATGCGCGAAAGCTTGTATTCAAGTAGGTATCAAAGAAATTATTTATTTAGAAAACAAATACGCAGAAACCATTCCTACTCAATCAAGTAAGATAATGCTTGAACTCGCGGGCATTAAACTTAGACAATATACCGGTAAACAACTTAAAGAAATTGTGGATGAAAAATTATGACCATTAAAGAGTACGTAGCACTAAGAAAAGAAGAGATCAAAAATCTAGTGGCCACTTTGACACAAAAACCAAGTATTGCCATTGTCCAAGTTAATGAAGATGCAGGTAGTACTGCTTATGTTAGAGGTAAACTTAAAGATGCTGAAGAATTAGGCATTAAAGCTGAACTCATTAAGCTTCCGCTTACCACTACTCAAGCCGAACTACTTAAAGTCATTGATGAACTGAATAATGATAATGTGCACGATGGTTTTATCGTGCAAATGCCATTGCCAAAAGGTATCGACGAAGAGCTGATAAAACTATCAATTTCTCCAAAAAAAGATGTTGATGGTTTCCACCCTCTTTCTTCCTTAGTTGCTTGCACTCCTAAAGGCATCTTAAATTATCTAAAGCATGAGCAAGTGCCATTACTAGGTAAAAACGCAGTCATCATTGGCCGTAGTAACATCGTTGGAAAACCGATGGCTAGACTACTTCTAAAGGAAAGTATGAATGTCACTATTTTACATAGTAAAACAACTCAAGAAGACATGGCTAATTTTATCGCTCGCGCCGATGTCATTGTCATCGCAATTGGCAAGGCTGCTTTCTTAGATAATCGTTTCACTTATAAAAAAGATGCCACAATTGTTGATGTTGGCATCAATCGTACTGAGCAAGGTTTAATTGGTGATGCACTTGCTAATTTACCAGTCAAATTGCAAACTCCAGTTCCTGGAGGTGTTGGTTTACTAACTAGACTTGCGTTATACGAAAATTTATTAGAAATTAAAGGCGTTACCAAATAGGTTAACGCTTTTTCTTTAAGATAGTAATTTTTCCCTTTTCTTTTTTAATTAAATGGCGTTCCACTAAACTAGTTAATAATCGCGATAAAGTTTCCCTTTGCACACCGATTGTTGCAGCTAAAGAAGTGACATTTTTAAATTCAATTACGTTATTGGATTTGCTAGCGTAATAAAATAATTTTTCTTCTGCGGTATTAAAAGAAAGTAATTGGATACGTGAATTAAGTGATTTACCAAAATCGGATTGAGCTTTTAAATATTGAGTTAAAAACTCAGTATTGTTTTGTAGTAAATAAATTAAATTTTCTTTATTAATAAAGGCTACCACACTTTTTTCGCGTGCAATTACATCTCCTCTAAATATTGGATCGCTTGAAAAAAGCAAATTGTTACCAAATATTTCTCCGGCATGCAATGAATTAATTAATATTTCCGAACCTTCAAAAGAATATGAAACGATTTCAACTTTGCCAGAAATAACAATACCGATTTGTTCGCACACATCGCCTTCATGGTTAATAACGCGATTTTTTTCGATTTGGAACCCTTTAACTAATTCGTGTTCTTTTTTAGTTAATACGCTTAGAAGTGTAATTTTCATAATATTGTGTGATTTAGGTCACATATTATTATAAAGGGTTATTATATAATTACAACTAGGAAATAAAGGAATTATTATATATGAAAAACAAATTACCAATCATCGCCTTAATTGGCTTCGCCCTAACTGCTTGCGCAACTCCTAATGGCAGTTCTTCTTCTATCGCTCCAGCTTTTACTCGTGACTCAGTCACAATCGTCACTCCAACTGGCGCTCCAGCTTTAGCGTTTTATAATTACGCCGAGCTAACTAACTTTGAAACAAATAGTAATCCGACCAATATCACCGCCATGATGTCCGCTGCACAAAAGGACGTTATTGTCTTACCAACTAATGTTGGTGTTAAAACAATTGAAACTGCCCAAGCACCTTATAAGCTTGCAGCCACCATTACCTTTGGAAACTTCTATATCGCTTCATTAGGAAATGATGATAATGGCATTATGGATGCTACTGATAACATCGTTTTATTCCAAAAAAATAATGTCCCTGATAAACTATTTCACTATATATATGGCACCACTTTAGATGCAGGTGTTCATTATGTCAACGCTGTTAACGAAGCAACCCAAGCTTTAAATTCTGGCACCTTCATTGATGAAGAAACTGGCACAACCAAAACTGCGCATTACGTCATGATTGCGGAACCAGCTTTTTCAACAATAAAAGCCAATAAAGAAAATGTCACTATGTACGCAAATATTCAAGATGAATACAAAGAGAAGTCTGGTGATTTAGAACTCTTCCAAGCTTCAATTTTTGTTAAAAACACATTACCAGAAGCCAAAATTAATGGTTTCTTAACTTCCTTAAAAGAAGATGTTGATGCGGCAATTGATGAACCAACTCTTTTAAGTGCTGGAATGAACAAAGTTGCTAATGCACAGGCTATTTTCGGTGTCGCCCCAACAATGGCAGAAAATGTTTTAAGAAATAACAACGGCATGGGTTTAGGTTTCAAACTCGCTAAACCAAACAAAGAAGCTATTGATAATTTCTTAGCATTGTTTAATATTGAGGAGACAGATGAAGAGATTTATTTCTAATCGCTTTGTTTTATTTTCTTTTGGGACTATCGCTTTATTGATGGTCTGGTATTTTATCTCACTTTTTTTCGACCGTAACGGAAGCATTTTTCCATCACCATTATTAACATTTAATCGTTTAATTATTTTGCTTGGTGATCCTTATACTTATACTTGTTTGTGGCATACACTGACAAGAATGGTTATTGGATTTTTAGCTTCCTTTGCGGCGGCTTTGGTTTTTGGTGTCCTAGCTGGAAATCATCCTTCGTTATACCAATTTTTTAAGCCTCTTATGGTGACATTAAAAAGTGTTCCGACTGTGGCATTAGTCTTTCTTTTCATCGTCCTATTTGCCCCGAAAGATGCACCTATTTTTGTGGTCATGCTCATTTGTTTTCCCATTATTTATGAAGCAATTGCTGGGGGCATCAACAACGTTGATAAGCAAACTGTTGACGCAGCGAAAATTGATGGTGCTTCATATTTAAAAAGAGTTATCTACATAAAATTACCATTAGCTTTACCGTTTATTATCGTAGGCATGGTTTCTAGTTTTGCTTTATCTTTTAAGATAGAAATTATGGCCGAGGTGTTGACTGGTTATACAAGAAACGGACTTGGAAGTGCAATTCAATATGCGCGAACAAGTAACCCTTCAGACATGGCGACCATTTTTGCTTATGCACTCATTGCAATTATCATCATGTTGATTGTATCTTTAATTGAAGAAATCGTTAAAAGACAAATGGTCAAACGTTACTTAATTAGCGAGCAAAAATGATAAAGATTTTTCACAAAGGGTATTGCATTTAAACTCGTTTTCAATAATAATATTAAAGCGCGAACAAACGGATCATTGGTGTAGCGGTTAACATGTCTCCCTGTCACGGAGAAGATCACGGGTTCGATTCCCGTATGATCCGCCAGCGCTTTATTTATATAAAGCAAAATTGGCTCGGTAGCTCAGTTAGTAGAGCATCAGACTGAAAATCTGAGTGTCGCCGGCGCGCTCCCGGCCTGAGCCACCATTAATAAAAAAAACACTTACTCGGTAAGTGTTTTTTATTTCAAACACTATGACCTCAACTTGTAATTTGCTATAAAAAGTGTTATAACATTTTACAAGTAGAGTAGAGGATGTTCTATGAATTATCAAAATAAGATTAAACGCATACGTCAATTTCTTAATCTCACACAAGAAGCATTAGCTCACGAGCTCGGCGTTTCTTTTGCAACCATTAATCGTTGGGAAACAGGCAAAAGCATGCCAAGTAAATTAGCTGCTCGCGCTATTGATGAATATTATCGCAAACACCACATTACTGATTAAGAAGGAGCTCTAATATATGAAGGCAAAAAGAAATCGCACCATTGATTTATCCGTGGTTGAAGGAAAACAATATTTAGAAAGGTGTCTTATATTAAATTCAAAAACTTCACTTGATAACATTATTAATAAAACGATATTTGGAGATGTGTTTAATGTTACTACTTTTCTTCCAAAACAATTTGTGGATCTCTTAATTGTTGATCCGCCCTATAACCTAAGCAAAAACTATCACGGTAAGACGTTTAAAAAAACGAGCGATGAACAATATATTGAATATACTGAAAAATGGATAAATGCTGTTGTTCCTTTGTTAAAAGATAACGCCTCAATTTATGTGTGCTGTGATTGGCAATCAAGTCCAGTTATCGGCATGATCTTAAAAAAATATTTCATTATTCGAAATCGGATTACTTGGCAAAGAGAAAAAGGCCGAGGTGCAAAAAGAAATTGGAAAAACGGCATGGAAGACATTTATTTCGCCACGATGAGTAGGCGTTATATATTTAACGTAGAAGACGTTAAAGTGCGTCGACAAGTCATTGCCCCTTATAAAGTAAATGGCGTCCCTAAAGACTGGGAAATGACACTAGGGGGCAATTTTAGAAACACTTACCCCTCAAACTTCTGGGATGATATATCGATTCCATATTGGTCGATGAAAGAAAATACCGCCCATCCTACTCAAAAGCCTGAAAAGCTATTAGCCAAACTCATTCTAGCAAGTTCAAATCCTAACGACATTGTCTTAGATCCTTTTTTAGGTTCTGGTTCTACTTCGGTAACCGCGAAAAAATTAGGGCGGCGTTATCTCGGCATTGAACAAAATGCTCAATATTGTGTTTGGACGGAAAAACGCTTAGAAGAAGCTGACAAAGATATGTCAATTCAAGGATACGTCGATGGGATTTTTTGGGAAAGAAATACTAAGTACGCGCAAGAAAAAGGCAAAAAAAGAAAGCAAAAAGTTAAATCAATATAAACGCTATTTGGCGCTATTTAATAGCAAAAAGACCACACGAGGTGGTCTTTTGTTAATTACTAGTTTGAATAAGTGAATTAATAAACTATTAATAATTCTCGGCTCTTAATTCAAAATAACTCTTTGGATGGTTGCATGCTGGGCAAGTAGTTGGAGCTTCTTTACCAACATGGATATGACCGCAGTTGCGGCATTTCCAAATAGCGACATCTGGAGCGATAAAAACTTTGCCTTCTTTAACATTTTCTAAGAGTTTTAAATATCTCTTTTCGTGTTCGGCTTCAATTTTAGCGACTAAATTAAACTTCGCAGCAATTTCAGTGAAACCTTCTTCTAATGCCTCTTCGGCCATCTTTTTGTACATATCTGTCCATTCATAGTTTTCGCCTGCAGCAGCGTCGGCTAAGTTTTCAATTGTCGATGGAACACTGCCACCATGGAGATATTTAAACCATAACTTCGCGTGTTCTTTTTCGTTTTCAGCCGTTTCCATAAATAGGGAAGCAATTTGTTCATAGCCTTCTTTTGCAGCCTGAGAAGCATAATAAGTGTACTTTGTACGCGCTTGCGCTTCGCCCGCGAAAGCGATTTGTAAATTCTTTTCGGTTTTACTACCTTTAAATTCCATATTATCAATTCCTTTCTTTCGTTCGTGTAGACATTAACACGATAACTTATTTCATGAGTTATTACAATATATTAATTGTATAACAATTAACGATTGAAGAGTTATCATTTCACTTCTTGCGTTTCTTTTGGCGGTTCGCCTTCGGGCATTGGAAGTCCAATTTTCGCGGCTAAATCATCGACAAGTTTCTTCGCACGACGATAAGATAAATCACTCCTAATGCGCAACATACATGGCACATCTTCATATTTTTTAGCTTCGATCTTTTCGACTGGTACGGTCGAACCGACATAATCGTCAGGATTTAAGCCAATATATAGACGGATGTGTTTACCGACGATAGTTATAAAGGCATAACGTTGTCTTTGGTGTGAGAAGGTGTCACCTGGATTTGAAAGACGATTCTTAAAACCATACCAAGTGAGATAATCGCGTAAGTCGTAATATTTATGACGGATGTCAAAATCACTATTTTTTACACGTGTTTCAAACGATGGTTTTTTTCTTTTACCCTTACCAGCAATGCCGATAAGTGATTCAGGGAGAGTCGGATCAAAAGGCGTTTCTTCTTGATTTTCGTCCTCTTCCTTTTCGTTATCTTCTACTAAAGTTTCTTTTTCCGCAGTAGGAGCAGCCGCGATGACTGGTTGTTCTATCACTTCCTTATTTTCTTCTTCTGCTTCTTCTTCCGCCGGTATTTCAATTGGGGATTGTTCGACAGGCGTAGCGACAACTGTCGGTTGAGGTTTAACGCATTCGCAAGGTTGTTCGTCCCTATAACATTCGCAAGGCATTCCTTCTTCGCAAACACATTGTTCAACAGGAAGTAATGCTAATTCTTCCTCAATTAGAGCGCGCAAGGTTTCTTCATCAACAACTGGTGATGAAGCTGGTTTATGACAGCAAGGTTTTTCCGCGCCAGCAAATTTCTTGATACCGCGGAAAATACATTTTAATAATGGGCTAATCGGTGCATAGGCAAAATATAACGCAAATAGTGTTAGTCCAAATGCACCCGCCATCCCAGCAGTTGGAATGACTCTCAGTACTCCCAGTTGAACCATTGGAATAACAAGAATTAAGATGAAAACTAAGCCAGCGATACTACCACCAAGCAGTAGTGTCGGCAAGATGAGCACAAATTTGAGTTTAACTACCGCCATGATGATTAATGTCAGCATCACGACGATAGCGATTAATAGCAAGATTAAACTAATAAATGATAAAGCGTGCGGGAATGCACTTGGTCGCCAAACGTTAATTAGATAACCAATTGAAGCATCAAAGCCATAATTAAATGGTGCGCCGTTAAGCATACCCGTACCGGCTGGAATATAAGTTGTAAAATAACCAAGATATAATGTAATGCCAACTGCGCCGGCTAAAAATATTACACTGATCAAAGTTGCTAATAAAGCCTTCAAGCTACGATAAGTACCATGCTTTAAGCCTTTTTCTTTCATAGGACAATCACAAGTTTTTAGATCATCTTCAACTGGAGAATTTTCTTCAGGGATGACAATTGGAGCCGGTTGTTCTTTAACAGGTTCAACTTGTTTTTCTTCGCTAGGTTTTTCGACTACTTCTACCGGTGCAACTTTTTCCGCTATTGGTGTTTCCGCTACCTCCGGTTGTTTTTCAACAATCGGGGCAATTTCTTCTTTTTCACTTTCAACAGGTTGTTCGGCTGAAACGACCACTAAACGCGAGGACAATTCCGCTCTAATGAGTTCACGGGCAGTTTCAACGTCTAAGCCAGGTTCAAGTTCGAAAGTTGGGCGAGGTTTTTTCGCGCCAGCCATCATCTTGATACTGTATGTGAAACTCTTAATCAACGGGGTGATTGGAGCAACAGCAAAAATTAGTGCAAACAAAAGTACACCGATCGCAACTGCGCTACCTAAATTAGCAATAACACCTAACACACCCATTTCCACCATTGGCACTACTAAGATTAATACAAATACCAATGCTGCCAAATCAACGGCAAATAGGAAGGACGGGAGTATTAAAAAGGCCTTCTTTTTCACTAACGCTAAAATGAGTAAGATTAGGAAACTAAAGACCGCGACAAGTAACATGACTAAACCAACAAATGCTAGAGCATGCGGAAATTGACTTGGCCTCCAAACATTGATGAAATAACCGAACGTGGCCGACAAACCATATTCGAATTGTTGACCATTAAGTGTGGCACTACCTTCTGGAATGTAGTTGCTGAAATAACTTAGATAAGCCACTCCTGCAGCCGCAAGCAAAAGGAGGACAAAACTCAACAAAGTGGAGCCTAAAGCTTTTCTTTTGACCATATTTTTATCTCCTTATTATATATAATAATGTATGATTAAATCGGCTCTTTATCAAGAGAGCAAAAAAGCTATATATATTATTTATATATAGACTATTTTTCCAATAAAAGCTTATTTTTGAGCTTTTTTCTTTTTTAAGAAATGGGTTAAGCATAGAGCCGTTTTTACATTACGTTTTTGCAAAGACAAAACTATCTTAACTAAAGTCGATATCCATTTGCAAACGACAGGCTTTTGTTTTTAAAAAGTGATAAAAAGTTAGTGAAAAAAGGTTAGTATTTTTTTATCATATAGACATGTTAACAAAACTAAAAGTCACAAACTTTGCGATTATTGAGGATTTGGAGATTAATTTTAAGACTGGTTTAACCGTCCTTACTGGCGAAACGGGGGCTGGTAAGAGCTTAATCATTGACTGTATTGGCCTTTTGCTCGGCGAAAGAGCGGCTTCAGAAATGATTAGACAAGGGGAAGATAAGGCAGTCGTTGATGGTATTTTTGATAACCAAGGACCATTAATTAAAGCCTTTTTAGAAAAGTTAGACATTCCAGAAAAAGAGGGGCAAATCGAAATTAGGCGCACTATTTCGACAAGAAAAAATGTCATTAAAATTAATGATGTTACTGTTTCGCTAACCGAACTCAAGGGGCTCGCCACCTTATTAGCTGATATCCATCAGCAGTTTGACATGGTGAAGCTATTTAATAGCGAAAACTATCTCACGATGGTGGATGGTTTTAACCACCACTTGATTAAGCAATATCTCAATAAGTATCTAGAGGCTTATCACGAACTAAAGGAGCAACATGAAAAATATCAAGCGCTAGTAAGAAGGGTAAATGAGTTTAACGCTAATCAAGAACAATATGAATACACCTATAAGGAACTTGAAGCCATTGATTTAAAAGAAGGCGAAGAAGGCGAAATTGATAATCAAATATCCTTATTAGAGAACTATGACAAGATTTATAGTTTGATGATGGAAAACAAAGAACTTGCCGATGGGCAAAGTCTTAACGACCTTTATCAAATAAAAGATAACTTAAATAAGCTAAGCGAATATCAAGATGAATATAAAGCCATTCATGCACGTGTGAACGATTTATATTATGAACTTGAAGATATTTATGAAACATTAACTAGAAAACCTAGTCGGATGGAATACGATCCTGCTTTACTAGATTCATTAATTGAACGTAGTCGCGCGATTAATAATTTAAAAAAGAAATACAAAAAATCTTTCGATGAATTGCTTAGTTATCACAAAGAACTAGGCGAACTATTAGCATATAAAGAAGACTATTCCATATTATTAAAAGAAGAAAAAGATAAATATATAGCGTCATATAACGCAACTTATCTTGCGGCGATGGATTTACACAAAGTTCGTGAACAAATTGGACTAAACATCGCCAAAGAATTAGAAAAGACGCTAGGTGAATTAGCGCTGACGTGTCGCTTCAATATCGAAGTTAATGCAACTTTATGTGATGAAAACTATTCATTGAGTATTTTTAACGAAAATGGCGTTGACGCGATTGAGTTTTATATTGAAACTAACGTCGGTGAGGGCTTAAAGCCTTTAGCCAAAGTTGTTTCTGGAGGCGAGCTTTCACGAGTTATGCTCGCGATTAAACTTCTTTATATAAAAGCACAAAAAATTCAAACCATCATTTTTGATGAAATCGATACTGGTATTAGTGGCGATGTCGCCAATCGTGTCGCTAAAAAAATAAAAGAATTGGCGATTAATCATCAAGTGATTACGATTACACATTTACCACAAGTAGCTAGTTATAGCGATCATCACGTCCGCATTGCTAAATCAATTAGTAATAACCGTACTTACACCACCATTAAACAGTTGACGCTCGATGAAAAGATTTATGAAATTGCTTCGTTAATCTCAACTGGAAAAGTAACCGATAAACAATTAGAGTACGCTAAAGAGATGGTATTAAACGGGAAATAAA
>JAAYCD010000052.1 GCA_012744375.1 Erysipelotrichaceae bacterium
ATGACTTTAACTGCGGCTTTGTGATTAATAAAAGTCTCAATCATCGCCTCTGCTCCTGCGAAATTAGTGAGCTGATTGGATCTTTTATAGAGTAGATAGAATTCATGCGCGGTTTTTAAGTCTGGATGTATTTCTAATATCTTCTGCTTCAGTTGATACTCATTGTACCAGCGGTTACCTAAACCCCTAATTTTTGTCTTCTCTCCCCAAACTTTTTGTTCGTGAAAAAGCAGATGATTCCATTTCTTCAAGAGGTAATATGCTTCGCTTCCCTTTTCATAACCGGACATCACTCTTCTTCGTGTTTTATCTAAGGCAAAGCCCATCTCTTTAAGGACATGAAAGGAGTCGATGGCAATCACGGCTTTGGGAAAATAGATACCAGCAACATCTAGATAAGGTTCCCACATATCTATAACCACGAATTGGACATTTACTCTCTCTTCTCTTGATATTTTACTTAAGTAACGCCCGAGGTTGAGTTTGCTTCTGTCCTCAATGACATCAATAATCTTTGAGGTGAGGAAATCAAACAAAATACAGGAATAAGGTTTATTGAACTGGTGCTTGTTATAGCATTCGTCAATCGAGATTACATTCGCCATCTTACCGCGCGGCAAATTGACATAGCGGTCGAAAATGTTGATGGCGGTCACATCACTGACGTGCGCTTTCTTGCCAATCTCTTTCCAGGTGGCGTTGTAGGCTTTCGCGCTTTCTAGCACCGTTTGAATGGTTTGGTAACTGACTCTTGACTTCTTAGGGGCAAGGGCGTTACTTTCAATAAAAGTCTTATTGCATTCTAAACAGCGGTAGCGTCTATTTCTCAAAATAAACGTCGTCGGGACATTGATAAACAAAGCATGTTTGATCTGTCTGTTCCGATATTCTTTAAACACATATCGCGAAGAGTGGCAGTGCGGACAGAAGCCTTCTTTTTTCTTTAAAGTAATGGTGATTAAATTACCGTTTTCGGTGGTAACAGTAGCGATTTCAGCAATTTCTTTTGCTTCCATGCTTAAAAAATTGGCCAAACTTGTTATAGTAATCATGGTAGTCTCCTTTCATGTTTTCTTAGCAATTACTATGATAAGGGATTACCTTTTGTTTATTAAAAAAATTCGCTTTCTTTATTTCCCAGCGCGATAGAAAGCTTCAAAGAAAGAAAGGCAGCCAAAAAGACAAAGAAAAGATACCCCCTTTAACTTTGGAGGTACCGAAAAAAATCCTACTTAACTTTGGAGGTGTACTCATACCCCCTTAAACTTTGGAGCACTGAAAATAGAAACAATATCCCATTTATGGAGTAAAAAGCATATTGAACCGCATGTCTTTTGAATATAACCAACACGAAGATCCTGAATAGCAGGTATATATTTTTGATGTTTGTCTATAAATAGTGAACAAACTCAATAAAGGGAACCCAACATAGAGACCCCATTTGACAGTCTCGCATTGAGTTGCTAATATAATTACAAATAGTTGTAGTGCATGGCATATTATCAAACAAAAATTAAAAAGAAGAGTCGGGGAAAAAGATTTCTCGTTTTTTTGTCCATATTGGTTGTTGCTACCATCACAATTGCAATATTAGTGAATTTAAACAACACGAGTTCGACAAACACTTATACCATCACTTGGGAAAACTATGATGGCACAGTTTTAGAAACCGATAGTGTCGCTTATGGATCAACCCCAACTTATGATGGAGCCACTCCGAGCAAAGATGGTACCGATCAATACACATACACTTTTAGTGGTTGGTCACCATCAGTCGTAGCGGTTACTAGCGATGCGACCTACATCGCTCAATTTAGCAGTGCCATTAATTCCTACACCATCACTTGGGAAAACTATGACGGTACAGTTTTAGAAACCGATAGTGTCGCATATGGAGCCATGCCTTCCTATGATGGGGCCACACCCACAAGAGAAGAAGACGAAGAAGG
>JAAYCD010000041.1 GCA_012744375.1 Erysipelotrichaceae bacterium
CACTGTGAGGTTGTACCGATAGATTTTGTCGATAAAAATATCGACTATATCCTTTGGGCAAATGGTATAGCTACCCTAGTGGAAATGGCCAAACAATATCCAAACATTGAAATAGAGAAGCTAGAAGGTATTTATCAAGAAGGTAGAAAAAAACCAAAACTAATTGAAGGTAATTTATTACATCCCGATCGACAAATAACCGAGAAATATCGCGCTAATTATAATTACATTTATCACAATAATTGTGCGACGATTAAGACGTCTTTTGGCTGCCCTTATAAATGTAATTTTTGTTTCTGTACTCAAATTACTAATTACTCTACTAGAGATATTGATGATGTATTAGATGAATTAGAGGAAATTAAAGAAGACAATGTTTTCATTGTTGATGATAATTTTTTGGTTTGCCGTGATAGACTCATCGCTTTTTGTAAAGGCTTAGAAGAAAGACAAATCAAAAAGCATTATATCGCTTTTGGTAGAGCAGATTTTATCGCCGCCAACGAAGATGTTGTTGTTCTTTTACATAAGTACGGTTTTGATGCTTTCTTTGTAGGCATTGAGTCGTTTAAGTCAACAGAATTAAGCGATTTTGCTAAGCAATCAAGTGTTGAACAAAACATTAAAGCTATCAATATTTTAGAAAACAATGGACTCCAATGTTATAGTGGTTTAATCGTCGCTGAAGATTGGGTTAAAGAAGATTTCGATACTTTAATTAAATACTTAAATTCGTTTAAGCATCCGCTCGTTAATATTCAGCCCATTACTCCTATGCCAGGCACCCCTCTATTTACTACATATAAATATCCAATAATATTGGATAGAGAAAGATATGGTCGTTGGGATATGGCGCATTTAGCGTTTGAACCATTAAAGATGAGTAGAAGGAAATATTACTACCACATCGTAAGAGCCTATTTAAAAACAAGTGCCAACAAAACCCAAAGAAAGTTTATCCGTGAAACATATGGCATGAAAGTTTATAAACGCATAAAAAAAGGCGCAAGAAAGATATTTTTCCAATATTTAGCGCTGATGATTAATCCAAGATAAGGAGCTGAGCAAGTATGAATAAGAAAATATTGTTTATTCAGCCGACCATTTATGATGATAAAGATAAACTCGTCAAAAAACGCAAGTTGTATTTTGTTGGTTTGGCACATCCACTATTATCTGCCCTTCTTCCTGAAGGTTGGACAAGCGAATTGTGCTTAGAAGTCATCGAAGAAATACCTTGGAATACAGACGCTGATGTCATTGGCATTGGTGGCGTTGGTCATGCTGCAAGAAGAGCAAAAGATATCGCAATACAATTTAAAAAGCGTGGCAAAATTGTCTTCATGGGTGGACCGATGGTGAGCTTAGTCCCTGAGTTAGCTAAACAATATTGTGATAGTGTGATGATTGGTGACTCAGAACTAACCATTGCTGAACTATGTCACGACATAGAAAACGATGCTTTAAAGCCATTTTATGAAAAACCTGTTACTAATCTGACATTTCCTACCCCAAAATACGAGTTGCTTTTAGGCAAAAAAATTGGCAACTTTTTACCTGTTCAAGCGGGCAGAGGCTGTCCAAACACTTGTAAGTTTTGCACTATTTCTTGCATCTTCAAAGGTAGATATGTCCGTCGAAAAATCGACGAAGTAATGCGCGATATTGAATACATCAAAAAGTTAGGGTTTAAACAATTTTTACTAGTGG
>JAAYCD010000039.1 GCA_012744375.1 Erysipelotrichaceae bacterium
AAATCGGCAACTTTTTTTATTTCTTTTCTAGTTCGGTTCCTTCGTACATGTAATCATTCCATGGGAAGTTTTTCCAAATATTGAAATGTAAACGATGCATTTCTTCTACTAAAAGAATAATTTTGCCCACAACATGACGTTTTGGATAAAAATCATAAAACTCTTCATTAACTGTTAATGCAAATTGTGTTAAATCATTTTGAATAATCGGCGCAAACATCACACCATAAGAAAGGTCAAATATCCATGGTTGACCATGTTTCTCACCTTTAAAATGAATTCCTTGATGGTCAAAAGTTGCCACTCCTTTACCACATGGAATACTTGTCCTATCGTTGTCTTTTATATATTCATATTTTGGCAATTCACCAACTTCAACTTCTTCAGAAAATGAAAAATCAGGATTTTCTCTTATTTCACGAATAACTTGGACTCTTTGCTAATCCACCCAATCAGTTGGAGTATCAAAAATTTTACATGTTTCATCAAAAGGATGGAAATCATAATAATCATCCATTGTGCCACCATTTCCACAGTGCAAACATTTAATGGTATCGCCGTAAGCATCCATTTGTAGTTCTGTTCCACATCTTGGACATTTGTAGAGCATATCATGCATATTAGTCATCGTTTTGCCTTTGGTATTAAATTTTACGCGAGCAATTTTATTCCATTTGTAGTCATCGTGGCGAAAAGCTTCATTAATCTGATTTTCAATTTCATCCGTAGACATTTGCTTTAAGTCTTCAGGCGTAAACAAAAGTGAAAGTGTAGCATAAACTTTACCTGGTCGGTCATCAATGCACACTTTGTGTGAAGTTAAATAAGCACCTTCAAGTTTTATAAAATAAACTGGAATATGATAATGCTTTAAATAACGGCCGGTTCCCGCGACAATTGGCTGGTTATGGCCAAAGATTGAAGAAGTTCCTTCTGGAGAAAAGGCGACTGTTCCACCACTTTTAATTATTTTATCAATTGCCTTAATGCTCTTTGGATCGTTGGTGAAATTTTTCTTTGGAACAATTTGCGCTAATTTGAAAAGAGGAGCGAATTTTTTTCTAAAGAACTCTTGATAACCAGCGAGCATATTGAATTTGCGAGGAGCAACAATATTTTTTACAAATAAGTGATCGCGCCTAGATTGGTGATTCCAAATAATAAAGGCTGGTCCTTTGCAATCTTTAATATCATCAATGATTTTATAGGTCGGATGATATTTGGGGGCAAAGAATGGCATTCTGGCTAAGAGGGCATAAAGTATCCACACAAAAGAATTGGGGGTTTTGTATTGCCGTTTAATCAGTTGTTCGGCAATAGTCAGTTTTACTTTTTTCATAACTAAATCCTTGCTGTTTAATACAGACTAACTTGGTATAGGCTAAAGACAAGGGGGTGTTGTTGTGGCAATTAGAAATCGTAAACAAATTATTTGATTTGTTTACCCTTTTCTATATCAAACATCACCGTTTTCTTTCTAATCTTTAAACGATTATGTTTAAGTAACTTGAGCATCTTCTTTAAATGTTTTTTGTCATTAACAAAATAATAAAAATAGAGTGGCTCTTTCTTTTTTTCTTTGAAAACAATTGCTATTCTTCCATATTTTTTTAGTGCATGATTTTTAATTTTTTCAATCACTACGTGTTTCACTGAATTAAATGGAATAGCAACATTGATGTAGTATTTTGAATTAGCATCTACTATTTCACTAGGCTCATGGTCATTGTATATGCATAGTTCATCTTCTTGGACCGTAAGCAGCGCTTGGGTGAAATAGTCGTTTTTTTCAAATTGAAAAAGACCAGGTAGAATGCCCCGAATTTTTTCAACCGATTCAATTACAACGCCCATCTTACAAATATTATAAATAAATTTATGCATTTCAGTGAACATTTCTTTTTCATTGTGATAATATCTTAACTGGTTATGAAAGACGACACTGAAAAACTCATTATTGCAACCTTAGATAAAATTAGACATTTCTTGCAAAGAGATGGCGGAGACATTGAATATGTCTCATTTAGTGACGGAGTTGTTTATGTCAAAATGCATGGTGCTTGCCAAGATTGTGCCTATGCTGATAATGACATCAAAGGCTTAGTTGAAGTCATTTTACAAGAAGAAGTGCCAGGTGTAGTTGAAGTCAAACTAGCGAATTAAGTAGCACACAACTTGGGGTGTAGCCAAGCGGTAAGGCAGTGGACTCTGAATTCACCATTCACTGGTTCGATCCCAGTCACCCCAGCCAGGTAATTATCTATTCTTGGAGTCGTGATTTGGGAATCGCGTTATCTTTTGTTTAGGACATAAAAATACAATGAATAACATTAATTTATTATACGGAAAAATCCATGTTCTTAATGAAGTAATTTTTGTCGTTAGAGACGAAATTGGTTTTACCTACATTGGTAGTCCAAACGAAGGCGAAAATGACATTAAAAATATATTTAAGAATGCTACTTTTGTGACCAACGATCCGTGGTTTAATAAACTCGAGAAAAACTTCATTGATTATTTTAAAGGCGAAAAACAGGCACTAGAAGTGCCTATTCATCTAATTGGAACAACATTTCAGGTGGCTGTTTGGCGTGTGTTAGATTTAATTCCGTATGGTAAAACATGGTCTTATTTAGACGTCGCAAAAGCATTAGGTGCTCCACAAAAGGTTCGAGCGGTCGCAAACGCGATTGGAAAAAACAAATTGTTCGTAAGAATTCCTTGCCATCGCGTGATTGGCACTGATGGTAAGCTGCATGGCTATGCCGGTGGTGTCGACCTAAAAGAGCGTTTGTTAAAGCTAGAAAAAGCCATTTAGATTTATTGAAAGAATAAATAAAATCTCCACTATTTAATGGAGATTTTTGTTTTTTTAAAGCAAGAAATTTTCGATGCGATTACAAATAATGTAACCATCGCGATTATAGACATCCTCGCGGTTATATGTAATCCGTTTGCCATTAGTGTCAAGAAAGATGCCACCTGCTTCTTCGACAATGATTTGACAAGCTGCTGTATCCCATTCTTTTGTGCCAGCACTTAAACGGTAGGAAAGTTCTGCTAACCCATGGGCAATACGGCAAGGTTTGAGCGCCGAGCCCCATTTCTCTTGTTTTGCGATTTTCCCACTATATTTAGCAATGACAGCATCTTCTTTTGCATTAGAATGAAAAACACTCCTTAAGACAATAAGGTCTTCGGTTTTGTCATTAACATGGATGCGTTTGGTAGTACCATTATGACGATAGAAAGCGCCCATCCCTTTTGCGGCATAATATACTTCGCCAGTTAAAGGAACAACCACAACTCCGACTACGACTTCATGTTTATAAGCTAAAGCAATATTGGTGCAAAAACCACCATCTCTAGCCACAAAATCTTTTGTGCCATCAACAGGATCCACGATCCATACATAATCGTTATTTAACCTCGACTTATCGTCAACGCTTTCTTCGGTCAAAAAAGCATATGTCGGAAACTTATTATGCAAATATTCTCTGATAATTCGATCAGCATTTTTATCGGCTAATGTGACTGGGGAATCATCTTCTTTAATCTCAACATCGAATTGACTATTATAAACTTCTAGGATACCGTCAATGGCTTGAATACCCGCTTCTATGGCAGCATTTAATTGTTCTTCCCACATCATGTTATTCCTCCAAAGAGTCTTCGCATCTTTTAATTAA
>JAAYCD010000103.1 GCA_012744375.1 Erysipelotrichaceae bacterium
CACAAGCTAACAAACTAAGAGAAGAAAAAAAGAATAAAGCAACACTCATCAATCGTATTAAGTTGTTCATTGCTGCCCTTAAAGATAATAAAGATTTAGTGAGTGCTTTCTCAAATAAGCTCTGGACGGCATTAGTGGAGAGCGTTCTAGTTAATAAAGACGGCACTTTAAAGTTTGTTTGTTACGCTGGGCTTACTAATATAGTTCATAAATAGTCATAATTAAGTTGCCTATTTAAATTATGGCTTGATTATTGTTTTTATAGAAAGAAAAAGACGTATTGTTTAAAGATTATAACATCTGAAGCTAAAACTCTTTATTGGCTTTTACAAATTAGCTTTTTAACGAACGAGATGGTTATTCGTGTTTTAAGAATATAGTGTGACTAAGCCCAGTACACATAGCGGCACCGCCTTGAGTGGTTGTGCAAAATTTTTAGTGCAAGTTTTATTACGGGGTCATCTATTTTTGGTTCACCAGTTTAAATTATCAATCTATAAAATACTTTTTTGTGCTGTTAATCAAGTGATTTAACACAAAAGAGTGAAACGTTTTTAAATAATCTTCTGATGTCAACATTTAATAAATTGTATTGATGTCTATTTTCTTGCTATATAATGGTCTTATAGTATCGAATCTTTGGAGCTTTTAATGAAAAGAATTTTTGCCTATTTTGCTACTTTTTTCCTAATTTCAACATGTGCTAGTTTGCCTAGTTTAAAAGAAAATGAGCAACGATATAACGCAAAAATGTCTGATACCCCTGTGCAAAATCTTTTCGACTATTTAGTGGACAACCAAGAAGACACAGTTTTAAATAATTACTCGACAGTTTATTTTTCTAACCTCACTTCTAATTTCCCGATTAATAGCCATGGAACATGCGCTTACGTCGCAATAAGCACAATTTTGTCTTTCTATGACTCATATTGGGATGATGATTTTGTCCTAGAAGACTTGGAGCAGGCCGTATCTTATGCTTCCACAGTATCGACGAATCAAAATCTAGATTTGTCGCCGATTGATAATGAGTCTCCAGGAGTGATTTCAGAAGATATTGAAGATGTGGAAAACCTAACAATGATTCAATATCAAAACTTTATACTAGCTAATCAAAATAATTATCTACAAAGTTACTTAATTAAATTAGCTGACGATATGTTTGGTGGCTATCGCTTTGATAACCTCTCCAATCCTTTAGATTCCACCACGAAATTAGAAGATTCGTTTAATGAAACAATTGACGATTTTCCAGACTCTTATTCGCGTATGAGCGATAACGCTGTTCTTTTTTATTTGATTGAGCGACATTTTTTTCAAATTCAAAATATGTTTTACAAAATAACATGCCAATATGAAAGAAACAAAATGAATGTGAGGCTTTCTAAATGAAGTTTAAACGCTTAATCATTACTTTGCTATTTTCTTTTACCGTAAGTGGCTGTCAACAATCAAAATCATACATCGTTACTTGGAAAAACTATGATGGCTCAGTTCTTGAAGTTGATGAAAATGTTTCATATGGAACAATTCCCTCCTACGATGGAATAACACCCACAAGGGAAGACGACGAAGAAAACACTTATATCTTTTCAGGCTGGAGTCCTAATGTGACATTTGTTAATGGCAATCAAACATACACAGCACAATATGTTAATGGTTTTTTAGAATTTTCACTGAATGATGATAATAATTCATACAGTGTGGCATGTCGATTTGATTTCGACTCAACGAGTATTGAAATTCCATCCACCTATTTAGGAAAGCCAGTCACCAGCATTGGCGATGAAGCATTCTCTGAATGCTCATCCTTAACATCAATCGTGATTCCTAGTAGTGTCACCAGCATTGACAAATCGGCATTCTGGGGTTGCTCATCCTTAACATCGATAAATGTGAGCGATGATAATAATAACTATTCATCTATTGATGGTGTTTTATATAACAAGAATAAAACAACGTTAATCAACTATCCATATGG
>JAAYCD010000027.1 GCA_012744375.1 Erysipelotrichaceae bacterium
TAAATAAATGGAAAAAGTTTTGACTAAAGAACTTTTTAATTTATTCTCAGGACAAACGTCACGGATTAAGTAAGTAACTAACGGGATGGAAAAACCTAAGATGAAACTATCTTGCCTAGCTAAATAACGGTCAACTAGCAAAAAAATAGTGCCGAGCAATGATAACATTTCTAGATATGTAAATTTTTTATTCATTAGGTACTTATTAATCCATTTTAATACCTGAAATGCGGCCACGCGAATAATCGCCAATCTAGGAAAGGTAAAGGCGCTATAAATTAGTACTACTAAAGTGGAAATAGCCTCAGAAGTTTTATCCTTCAAAAAGATTTTGAGTAAATAGTTTAATAATGCGGCAAATCCGATGATATAAAGTCCAGTAGCCGTTAAAAATCGTGTTAGGTGTAAATTATCAAGAGTGGTTCTTAAAGCGCTGTCTTCACCCTTAGAAAACAAAATTGCACCGATGATACTTTGTTCGGTTTCGTTAAATTTATTCAAAAATTTTTCTTGTAAACTTTTAATACGTATCGGATTAGCGAAACTAGTTTTGATTTCCTTAACGTTAAAAGAATGAAAAACGCCTTTTCGATTGAGATAATCAGTAAAGTCAAAATCTGATTCAAGAACTGTGAAATTGAGTTTTTGTTTATCTCCTTTTATATTGACGATATCACCAATTTCATGCTCATGCTTTTTTGCGTATACATATAGTCTTTCACCACCACTATTGAGCAAAAAGTAATTATCTTTGGTTTCATAAATTACCCCTTGGTAGATATCTTTTTGATAAGAAATGTTAATAAATGAAATTGCGATGCCCAAAATAATAACGCCACTTAAAAGCAAAGTCATCCATTTATTAACTCTTCTGTAAGAAAAAAGCAAAAACAAGACAATGGCAAGACAAAATACTAGGTGTGAACCATTCCAACTTAATCCTAAAAATAGCGCGATAAAAACAAGGAAATATGTCACGAATGTAAAATGATATAGCTCCTGATTTTGTGATATGTGGCATTACCAATACCGTATACATTCATCACATCCTCTAATGTAGTGAATAAGCCGTTACCAGTACGATAAGAAACGATTGAAGTAGCAATCGAAGTTGTAATACCAGTAACACTCATCAATGTTTCAGCGACATCTTCATTAATGTTCACCTTCTTAATTTCGGTAGTTGAGCAAATATCGTTAGAATCAAACTTTGGCGCGATGTAATAAGTTGTATTATTTTTCAAAACGGCAGTTGGAAAATAGGCTAAATCATCAGCGTTAGCAGTTACTCCTCCCGCAGCAGAAATTAATTGTTCCATGGTAATGCCTTCGCTTAAAACATACGTCCCAGCTTTATTTACTTCGCCTTCAATTGTGTATTTAAAGCCATTATTAACTACTTCGGAAATCGGATTTGTGTTTTGGATTGGTTCTAAATCTGGATCAATGACCAAAAAGCCGATAATGACGATAAAAGCGACAATCACGACACTCATTAAGATTTTTAGCATATAAAAAACCTCCTTACTTTGTTAATAGGGAGGTAATCTATTTTTTGTCTAAGCTTTACTTACTTAATTTCGATTTTACGAATTTCGACTTTATAATTTTTCGCGGCTTTGACTTCGACGACATCACCAACAGTTTTGCCAACTAGTGCTTTGCCCAATGGACATGAGTTAGAAATTTTTCCGGAGAAAGGATTGCTTTCAACGGTGGCAACAATCATAAATGATTGTTCTTTGTTATTGTCTAAGAAACGAATCGTTACGGTAGAACCTAGACCAACTTTTTTAGTGTTGGCTTTGCTTTCTTCAATGATTTCCGCATCCGCGAGGATGAGTTCGATTTCTTTAATTCTGCTTTCCACTTCCGCTTGTTTTTGTCTTGCAGCTTCATAGTCAGCATTTTCCGATAAGTCGCCTTGCGCTCTTGCTTCGGCAAGTTGACGTTTAACTTCTTCTCTAACTTCGTTTACTAAGTAAGTAATTTCATCTTCTAATTTTTTATAACCAGCTCTTGTAAGTTTTTGTTTCTCGGCCATACATAAACCTCTTTTCTAGCAGTCGCTATTATATCAATATCTATTGATAATTGCCATTGTTTATTTTAATGCTCTTCTTTAATGTCTTGAATCTTTGGATCTTCTTGCCAAGCAGCAAAAACTTCTTCAACTTCTTCGAACTCTTCTTCGTCGATGGTTTCGAGTTCCCCATTATCGTAATAGCGCATGACAAGCACTTCTTGTTCAGGGTCTTCCACATCGTAAAAGAAGACGTAAGAAGCCTTCCTTTCTTCATTGTCATAAGTGAATAAAATTTGCATTAAATGTTCTTTGCCTTCACTATCAGTGACGACCATTTGATTTTCTTTGTTTATTTGCATACTAATAACCTTTCATACGTAAATACGTATCTAATATTATACAAGCGGCAATGCGGTCAACATTATCTTTTCGTTGTTTGTGATTCATCCCTCTTTCAGAGATGCTCTTATTCGCGGAGACACTTGAAAGTCTTTCATCGACCATCTCAATCACCAGCTTTGAGTTTTCTTTTAATAAGTCATCACGGAAGCGTAAGCATACGTCGCTCATTTCGCTTTTTTTACCACTTAAATGTAAGGGTAAACCGAGCACAATGTGGTTAATGCCCATTTGTTCCACTAGTTGTAAAACGCGTTTTCTAGCAACTATATATTGGTTTTTATCAAAATTAAGTGTTTCAATGCCATGGACAAAACCCAATGCATCGCTATAGGCAATGCCTAACGTTTTTGTACCCAAATCTAAACCTAAATATTTCGTTACCATTACTTTAATAATAAATCCTTTACTTCTTGTAGTCTTGAAATATCTTTACCCGCCCCAGAAGCTAAGTCAGGCTTGCCGCCTCCAGAACCGCCTAACAAGCCAGCGATTTCTTTAACTAATTTTCCAGCAAGAAAACCTTTTTCATTTGCTTTTGGACTGGCAGAAACAACAATTGGATAACCACCATTTTCTTCGCCAATTAAAGCGATAAGGTAATTGTCTTTATTTTCTCTTAAGCCATAAATAATTTTAAGCAAAGAATCTCTTTTTTGATCTTTAACTAATTTGACTAAAACTTGTAGGCCATTTTTTTCCACAAAACTATTTTTAAGTTCGTCACTTATCGCTTGGGCAAGTTTGGCTTTTAATTCTTCATTTTCTTTTCTTAAAGTTTCTTTTTCGCTTGTTAAGGTTTTAAGTTTGTTTGGTACATCACCAATCGAACCTAAGCCTAACAAATCACGACTTTGATTGAGTAAATTTTCTCTTTTTTTGAGCAATTCATAAGCACCAATCGAAGTTCTGGCTTGGATTCTTCTGACACCGGCGGCGATACTTTCTTCATATTCAATAACAAATAAACCAATGTCCGCGGTGTTTTTAACGTGCGTACCACCACAAAACTCTTTTGAGACGTCACCAAAGGTGACAACGCGGACTGTATCATCGTATTTATCATCAAACAAAGCTTTTGCGCCGAGTTTCTTGGCTTCTTCAAGAGGTAAAATCAAAGTGTCACGTTTTAGACCCAAAGCAATAAAATGGTTAACTTTTCTTTCGACTTCAGCGATTTGCTCATGACTCATTTTCCCGTAATGATTAAAGTCGAAGTGTGAATATTCTTCGTTTAAGTAACTGCCTTGTTGGTTGATATGTTCGCCAAGAACTTCAATCAATGCTTGTTGCAATAAATGTAATGAGGAGTGATTTCTTTCAATTAAAGCATGACGATATTCATCGACTTTGGCAGTCACGATGTCACCGACTTTAATTTCGCCATACATTACTTTTAAATAATGGAGGTGTTGTTTATTTGGCGCTTTAATCACGTTAGTTACTTTCGCAGACATATTGTCGTTTTCTAAAGTGCCGCTGTCAGCTGTTTGGCCACCGCTTTCCGCATAGAAATTAGTAACCTCTAACATAATTTCACCTTCGTCATCAATAGCGTCTACTTTTTTGCCATCTTTAAATAGAGCAATAACTTTTGTCTCAACTTGCTTGCTTGAATAAGTAAAAGTAGAAGGCAACTGACAATTCATCAAATCGATGGCTTGTCGATTCATCGACTGTAAATCCACCCTTGCTTCTCTAGCTCTTTGACGTTGTTCTTCCATAAGTTGTTCGAATACTTTTAAATCAACTTGGATACCTTGTTCATGGCAAATTTCGACCGTTAGTTCTTTTGGAAAACCAAAAGTATCGTAAAGTTTAAAAACATCTGCGCCAGTAATTGCGTGATTTTCTTCAATTAATTTCATCAATAAGTTTTCACCATTATTCAAGGTTTTAATAAATTTCTCTTCTTCAGTTTTCACCATTCTAGCAACGTAATCTTGTTTGCTAATTAAGTAAGGATAATAATCCTCCATATTTTTAGCAACTAGAGGAATAAGTGTATATAAGTAAGGTTTTTCAATTCCCAAAACTTTGCAAAAACGGACTGCTCTTCTGAGCAATCTTCTTAACACATACCCACGGCCCTCATTAGAAAAACTTTCGCCATCCGCTAGAGCGAAGGTTATTGCTCTAAGATGGTCAGCAATCACACGAAAAGGCATTGAGTTATCGCTATATTTCTTTCCTGTGTACTTTTCCACTTCCTTAATGAATGGATAAAATAAATCGGTTTCAAAGTTAGTATCTGTACCTTGTAACACACAAGCAAAACGCTCTAAACCTGCTCCGGTATCGATGTTTTTACTTGGCAACTCTTTATAGTCTTCACGTTTAACGCCTGCGACCGAATTAAATTGCGAAAAGACAATATTCCAAATTTCGATATAGCGATCATTTTCTAAGTCTTCAAATAAAAGTTTTAAACCAATACCTTCAACATCATATTTTTCTCCACGGTCGAAGAAAATTTCTGTATCAGGGCCACAAGGACCTTCACCGATTTCCCAGAAGTTATCTTCTTTTGGGATAAGATGATCTTCACTAATCCCACACTCTATCCACCGCTTTTTTGTGTCTAAGTCGTGAGGGTGATAAGTCATATATAATTTATCCTTTGGAAAGGCGAACCACTTTTCATCAGTGAGTAGTTCAACTGCCCAAGCAATAACTTCATTTCTAAAATAATCTCCGATTGAAAAATTACCTAACATTTCAAAGAAAGTATGGTGACGAGCAGTCCGACCAACATTTTCAATGTCGTTAGTACGAATACACTTTTGCGCATTAGTTATTCTCCGGCAAGGTGGTATTTCACTACCATCAAAATACTTCTTCAGCGCGGCGACACCGGCATTAATCCAAAGCAAGGTCGGATCGTTTTTTGGAATCAAAGAAGCGCCAGTTTCAATATGATGTCCTTTACTGGCGAAAAAATCTAACCACATTCTACGAATGTCATTGGCTTTCATGTAACGCATAAATACCTCCAAAAATTTAAAAAGTCCCTCTTGATAAGGAACGAATTTCTCCGCGGTACCATCCTATTTCTCCCACGCCCGTGGAAGCACTTACTTCAAATCTTAACGCGATTTATACGTCGGCATTACCCGAATCTTGGGAAGTGGCGCTTCATGCCTTGCCTATACCCTTTTCACCACTAGGTACTCGCTCTTAGGTTATCTCATGAATTGGCTTCTTGCTTAATGAGATTAATTTAACACAAATATATATTAAAAACTATAGTTTTCTAACTATCATTATTTGAAAAAGTAAATACCACCAAGTGAAATAATAATGCGCAATATTCTTTTCAGTATTATGTATATAATGTTTTCTTAAAATGAAGTTTCCATGAAAATGTGAAATGTTTTATAAGCAAAACAAGTCTAATGCGAGGCAACAAACTCTCGTATAGCAAAAAGGTTTGGCAAAGATTCTACTCGTACAATCTGAAGAAAATCCGTGTGACAACTCAATGCGTTTTAACCACCATTATAAGTAAACTCTTCGCGCGTAAACGTAATATTTAATCTTCAATTAAGTTTATTTTTTAATTATTACATCAATGATACCGCCACCTAGACAAACATCACCATCATAAATAACTGCAGCTTGACCAGGAGTGACCGCTTTAATATTACCAACAAATTCTAAAACCATTTGTTTATCATCTAATTTAATAATTCTTACTAAATTATCGGCTTGACGATAACGGAATTTTGCTTGATACACTTTGTGAAGTTGTGGTTTTTTGCTAATCCAGTTTAACTGACCAACTGTACAACCAACACTATATAAATAATCATTTTCATCGCCACTAGCGACATAAACAATGTTTTGCTTGATATCTTTATCTACGACAAACCAACCCTTAGCGATTTCACCAGGAATACCGCCAATGCCAAGACCTTTTCTTTGACCAATCGTATAATACATCGCTCCTTCGTGCTCACCTAAAACACGTTTTGTTACGACGTCAACAATCGCTCCTTTCGTTGCCGGAATATAGTTTTTCAAAAATTCTTTGAAATTTCTTTCGCCGATAAAACATATACCCGTACTATCTTTTTTATCCATGACGCTTGCTAAATCAAGTTCATGAGCAATTCGTCTTACTTCACCTTTATCAATATCGCCAAGTGGAAACAAACAATAAGAAAGTTGGTCCTGATTGATTTGGCTTAAAAAATATGTTTGATCTTTGTTCTTATCATAGCTTTTAAGTAAATACGCCACTCCATTTTCATCGACGCGTTTAGCGTAATGACCCATGGCAATCGCATCAAAACCATTGTGCTTAGCAAAGTCTAAAAAAGGGCCAAACTTCACATACTTGTTACAAAAGACATCAGGATTAGGCGTTCTACCATTTTCATATTCACGAATCAAATAAGTAAAAACGTTATCCCAGTATTCTTTAACGTAGTCGATTCTTAATAAAGGAATGCCTAATTTATCAGCGACTTTTTTTGCGTCATCATAATCTTTTTCTTGAGGGCATTGGTCGTTATAAATAGTTGGATTACCTAAGTAATCGTTATTAGCTAAAGCGTCCCAGTTACGCATAAAACAGCCAGTCACTTCGTGGCCCGCTTTTAAAAGTAGGTAAGCGGAAACGGCGCTATCGACGCCACCAGAAAGTCCGAGTAAAATTTTCATTATTTGAATAGTTCCTCGCTATCTAGGACGACGGTAAATGGACCATCATTAACACTATTAACCAACATATCAGCTCCAAAAATACCAGTGGCAATTGGCCCGAATTTTTCCGTTAATTTTTTATTAAAATAACCATACAAAGCTTCTGCTTCGGCAGGTTTCATCGCGTTAGTAAAAGATGGCCTTCTCCCTTTTGCCAAGTCGGCATATAAAGTGAATTGACTAACTGAGATAATTTCCCCTTTGACATCATCAATTGATAAATTGGTTAAACCTTTTTCATCCATAAAAACGCGGAGCGTTAAAAGTTTGTCAATCATCTTATCAACTACTGTTTCATTATCATTGTGAGTAAAACCAACTAATAAGCAAAAGCCTCTTCCAATAGAAGAATATATTTTATTATCAATAGTGACTGAGGCTTCTTTTACTGTAGTAAGAACAATTCTCATTATTCAATAATCTCCAAGATTACTTTGTGTTTTGCAACAAATTCGGGCACGATGACGAATGCCTTTTCGACATCACCAATAATTGAGGCAATTTCTTTATCGTCCTTATTGGTGTGCAAATAGCATAAGACATCATTTTTTTCGACCTTGTCGCCGACTTTTTTATTTAACACAATACCTGCGGACATATCAATCACATCTTCAATTGTTGCTCTTCCGCCACCTAAACGCATAGAAGAAACACCGATATCTAAAGCTTCAATAGTTTTAATATAGCCAGAAGTTTTAGCCAATACTGGAATAATCTTGTCTGCAACAATAAATTTATCAGGATTTAATATATAAGAAATATCACCGCTTTGAGCTTCGACCATTTTGACAAATAAATTAAAAGCACTGCCGTCTTTGATAACTCTTTCTAATTTCATTTTTGCTTCTTCGAATGAATTAGCAAGTTTAGCTTGCATTAACATGATGCTCCCGCATGTATAACATAGTTCCATTAAGTCTTCTGGGCCATTTCCTTTTAAAGCGGAAATTGCTTCTTTGACTTCTAAAGCATTACCGACCGCTAAACCTAAAGGTTCATCCATATTTGATAAAACGGCTCTTGTGTCACGATTTAAACCTTTGCCAATTTTAACCATTAATTTTGCTAATGTTTCGGCTTGTATAATATCTTTCATGAAAGCGCCATTACCAACAGTCACATCGAGTAAAATTGTATCGGTGCCAGCCGCTAATTTTTTCGACATAATTGAAGCGGCGATTAAAGGAATTGATTCAACCGTGCCAGTGACATCTCTAAGCGCATACATTTTTTTATCAGCGGGCACCAAAGAAGCTGTTTGGCCGGCTAAAATAATCCCAATATCGTTTACTTGTTTGACAAAGCGCTCACCATTTATTTGCACATTAAAACCAGGAATTGATTCTAATTTATCTAAGGTACCACCAGTATGGCCTAAACCACGACCACTCAGTTTTGCAACCGTCGCGCCACAAGCAGCAACCATCGGTCCTAAAACCAAAGACGTTTTATCGCCCACACCACCGGTTGAGTGTTTATCGACTTTAACGCCTTTAAGAACACTTAAATCTAAGGTTTGACCAGAATGTTCCATTAAAGAAGTTAAGTTGATGACTTCTTCTTCGGTCATTCCTTGGAAAATAATCGCCATTAACATCGCACTAGTTTGATAGTCAGGGATTTCATTTTTCACATATCCAGAAATCCAAAAAGCAATTTCTTCCTTGCTTAAAGCTAGACCTTCACGTTTTTTAATAATTAAATCGACCATGCGCATATAAGGTTACCTCCAAATAAATATAACATAAAAAATGACATTTTTTGCATGATTATTTGCTAAAATAATAACGATGGAATTCATACAACATTTAAGAAAGTATTTAAGCGAGCAACAACTATCCGCACTAATGGACAGTTTATCTTTACCAAGCACCCATGCACTTTTGCTCAATGTTGAGAAGATGGATGTTGCTGCCTTATTAAGTATTTATCCAAAGTTAACTCCGCACCCGATTGTTCCTAACGGTTTTCTTTATAGTAAAGAAGACTATGATTTAGGGCGGAGTATATATCATGAACTAGGTTGCTTTTATTTGCAAGAACCAAGCGCTATGACGGTCGCGTATTTGCTTGCTCCTAAGCCAAACGAAACGGTCTTAGACTTTTGTGCCGCCCCTGGAGGAAAATCGCTCCAGGCGTCGCTATTAATGCAAAATAAAGGTTTAATTATTGCCAATGATATCTCGTATAGTCGAACACGCGCGATATTAGAAAATGTCGAACGTTTAGGGCGCGGTAATCTCACCATTACCAATAACGATTTCTCATTAATTGAAGACTATTATCAAAATTATTTTGATAAAATTATCGTCGATGCTCCTTGCTCTGGCAGTGGCATGTTTCGTAAAGATGAAAGAATGATAAAAGATTGGTCGATGCAAAAAGTAATAAAATTCGCCGAGATTCAAAAATCTTTAATCGCTATGGCCTATCGCATGCTTAAGTCTGGAGGCACGATGGTTTATTCGACTTGCTCGTATTCCTATGAAGAAAACGAAGAAGTAATCGCTTCTTTATTAGCCCAATATGACGCAGAAATTATTCCTCTTTCGCACCCTCTATTTTATGTTGATTCTACCCTTCCTTATGGCGCACATCTATTCCCTTCTTTATTTCCTGGCGAAGGCCATTATGTTTGCTTGATTAAGAAAAAAGGACTGCTTCGTCCTAGTATTAGAAACGAAAGCAAAAGTCCTTTGCCTTATAAGTTGAATACTCAAGGTTACACTTTCTTCACTGAATATGGTGAGTATTTGTATATACAAGATAAGGCCATCAATCTAAAAGGATTAAACATTATCCGTCATGGCGTTAAAGTCGGACAAATTGATAAAAACGAAATTCGCTATGATATCCACTACGCGCGTTTTGTTAAAGATTTTCCTAATATCTGTCCTTTAAGCGAAGAGGAAATAAAGAAGTACTATCAAGGGGAAAGTATTTCACGTGCTTATCCAAAGGGATATGTCTTATTAACATTTAACGGTTTAACTATTGATATCGCAAAAAGCGATGGTCGGACAATTAAAAACCGCTTGCCAAAAGGTTTACGTAAAAAGTTTTATTGAGTGATGAGCAAATCAAAACGATAGTTTTTCTCACAATTTTTCTTCATTGTTTCGTGGTCTAGTGGTCTTAAATGATAAGTGATTTCTTTTTGAATCATGTTACGGGTTAGGGCCGCCATATCACCAGTTGATAAGTTTTGGTATTGTTCCTTTTTAATTGGTTTTAAGAAAGTCACAAAAACAGGATAACGCTTAAATTGCGGCTTATTTTTTAAAACTCGGAAACTGCCGTAGCAGGCGGCTGGGACAATCGTCACACCCGCTTTCATGGCTGGACGGAAAGTGCCGTGGTGAAATGGAGCAACGGGTAACATTTGATCACGAATACGTGTTCCTTCTGGAAAAATCATCCAGTTATTGACACCTTTTTTTAAATCTTCTTCGACCGTTTGCATCACTTTTAGTGATTGACGCAGATTTTCTCTTTCCATCGGCAAAACTTCAATCGCCTGCATCGTCGGTCCTAAAAATGGAGCTTTTAGTAGTTCGATTTTCCCAACAAATGTAATCGGACCATCGATAATGCTTAAAAATGGAAATGGATCAAAACCCGACATATGATTGCAAACCAAGAAGAAATTTTCATCAGTTGGAATATTTTCCATACCAAAGATATGGAAATCGACTTGTAGGGCGTCGGAAATCTTTTTCATCAATACGCGTATTTTGCTCGATTTTAAAGTTAAAGGATAACGTTTCGGATTTTTTGCCCATTTTTTTATAAAGAAAAAATAGGTTGCAAGTATACGTGGACCAACTCTTAAAACTGCTTTAGGATAATGAAACATAAATTTATTCTTTCAAATTAGATGGGAAATGACGCAATTGTTCAACGAGCACCAATAGACCGAAATCTGGATGGTTCTCTAAGCGTCCGGTAATAATCACAAAGTGGCCATTAGGCACCTTCAGTAATGGGTTTGAAATACTTCGATCCCAATACATTACAGGTATTTTACTATACTGAGAGTTTTCTTCAACCGATTTACGGGTTTCCACCTTCATATAGCGGCACTCAGGATAACCTTCAATTGAGTGATAAGCTTGACATAACATCGTCAATGTATTAATCATATTACCTCCTTTCTATTCCTTTAGAAATAATAGCAAAATGCTACTTTTGGGAAGAAAGCCGTTTTTGACATTCAACTCTTGGCTATTAATCGCCCCTTCAACTACCGCGTAATATTCAGGTAATTCGAACGTGATATTACGACTAGTTGGATTAATCAAAATAACAAACTCCTTTTCCTCAGCGATGACGTTTTTGTTTTTTGCAGTTAATGCATAAATACCATTTTGCCAATGCGCTATTTCAAAGAAATTCATTAATTCTTCTTTAGCGAAGAGTTTCGGGTAAGCTAGTTTCTTCCGCAAAATATTAAATAGGCGGAAACGATTAACCATATCGAATCGCTGATCGACAAGGCGATAGTCGAGGTTATTGACTCTTAAAGTCTTATACGTATTGTCGAGACCTTCTTTACTCAGGCCAATTTCTTGCCCCATGTGGATGAAGGGAATACCGAAAGATAAAAGCAAGATACTATTAGCTAAAGAAACTCTTTCTAATAAACTCACTTCATCTTCAGATGCGTTAGAAACTAACAATTTATCATAGAGCGTAGCATTATCGTGGCATTCCAAATAATTAACGCTCTGATTAGCGGTTTTAAATACAGGTTGATAAGATAAATTCAAGACAGAAGCATGGAAAGCATAATCCACACCATATACATAATCAACATTACCACAAATGTAACCTTTTTCAAGCAAATTATTGTGCATTGATGGACCTTTTATGATGTCGCGATATGCATCGTTAAAGAAAGCGATTTCTGGTAATGCCAAAGCGTTACCTTTATTGGCAAAATCTTTTTGTTGTGAGCTTTCGCCCATCTGCCAGCCTTCGCCCAAAATGATGACACTAGATTTAAGTGCTTTGGCTTCTTGATAAATCGCTTTAACAGTTGTTAAATCTAATAAACCCATTAAGTCAAGACGTAGTCCATCAATATCAAAGTAGGCAAATAAGTACTTCACACTATCGATGATTAGTTTTCGGGCCATTTTACGTTCGCTAGCAAAATCATTACCGCAACCAGAGTGGTTAGTTAATTGGCAAGATTTATTTTTCCGAAAATAATAATGTGGGACAATTTTTTCTAAATCACTATCTTCGTATTGATAAACATGGTTATAAACGACATCAACAATGAGCCTTAAGTCATTTTCATGTAGCTTATTGACCATTTCTTTGAACTCATAAAGTCTTTCCATCGCCACTTCTGGCTTAAGTGAATAACTTCCTTCTAAAGCAAAAAATGAAAGCGGATCATAACCCCAGTTATACCAATTTGACGTGTTAATATCATCCACTGACTTAAAATCGAAAATCGGTTGAATTTGAATATGAGTGACACCGAGATACTTGATATAATCAAGTCCGGCAGGATTTCCCCCTTTGGTTTTCCGACCCGTTTCCACAAATCCTAGGTATTTTCCTTTGTTAACGACATCATTAAAATTGCCTTCGTTAATATCACGTATGTGAGTTTCATATATAATCGCATCAACATGATGCTTAATTTCGGTAATTGGGTGAACATTAGGGATATCTAATAAGCGCACATAGTCCACAACGACTGAATATTCGCTGTTGAGACTAACGGCTTTTCCATATGGGTCATTAGCGACGCGAGTAACTCCATTATTAGTGATAACATAGCGATATTTGTAGTTTAATAAATCTCCTTCAAAAATATAGGTATAAATGCCTTTACTCTCGCGCTTCATCACTCTTGAAAAGCTCTTTCCATCTGTAGCAATTATTTTTATAATGACCGAACTAGCTAAAGGGGCCCACAACTTAAAAACGGTTTGTTTAGGACAATAAATAGCACCTAAATCATCACCGTCATAGGCATATCTTTCATCGAAATTATGAAAGTCTATCGCCATACTATTATCGATTAATAGCGAAGGAAAACTACCGACAATCAAATGGTATTTAGCATCCAAATCATAGTCTTCAAATAGTTTTAACTGGTAGCAAAAATCTCGCACCGTAATTTCACTTGGAGCAATAGCTACTTGTTCAATCAAAGTTTCATTTTTGTATAAGGAAATATTGAGCGGTTCATGTGGCGGAAGGTCCGCGAAAAAAACTATATTGATGGTCCGCCAATCAACTAGTTTGGCGAGTATAAAATTTGTCATTAACTATTTCTCCGAAAAGTGGTCAACTCATCACTGGTGACAACATCTCCTCCACTGCGTGAAAATTTATCCTGCACTAGCACTTTACAGCCACGGTTACTTTCGGTTTCATTTGCGACAATGCCTTCACTTTGTAAACGCAAGAAGAAACGACCAGCACGATTAAAACCAACCGCACACTCTCTTTGAATGCGCGAAATGGACATATATTCTTGGGTCATTACCCATTCTTTGACGGCTTGATAACGGTCTTCTTCGGCATTGCCAGTATCTTTAAATTCTGGTCCGCCAGCATAATCGCCACCGCTATTAGAGGATTGTTCTGCCTTATCGGTAAGATTTAAGAATTTTTCATCGTAGTTTGTTGGGTAGTGTTCTTTTAAATAACCTACAACACGAGAAATTTCATTTCGATGAATGAAACAGCCTTGTAAACGAACGACACCAACACGTGAAACGAGTGGTGATTGGACTAACATATCGCCTTTTCCAATTAGTTTTTCAGCACCACCTTCTCCTATTATGGTCATACTATCAACACTTGAGGCGGTCATTAATGCAACATGCGTTGGCAAGTTAGCTTTAATAACACCGGTCACCACATTAGTGGAGGGACGTTGAGTCGAAATCATTAAATGGATACCGCATGCTCTAGCTTTTTGCGCTAAAGAAACAACCGGCATAGAAATTTCTTTGCATTGGTCGACTAAATCAGCGTATTCATCTAAAACAACGATAATATATGGCAATTTAGCTAAACCAAGTCCTGGAGCATCCTCATTAAATTCTTTAATGTTGGTCACACCATTATCGGCAAAAAGGACATACCTATCTTCCATTTCTTGGCACAACTGCTCAATTAAATATTTAGCTTCAACCGCATCAGTAACTATTGGGCATAGTAAATGTGGCATATCTTTAAATCTCGCCATTTCAACCTTCTTAGGGTCGACAAGGACAATTTTTAAATCATCTGGCGAATTGCGCATAATCAAAGTGACAATTAATGAGTTCACAAAAATGGATTTACCACTGCCAGTAGAACCAGCAATTAGTAAGTGTGGGAATTCATCAAAATCAGCAGCAATGACATCTCCTTTAATATTTTTTCCAAAAGCCACGGCCAAAGGATGTGATTTTGGATCAGGCAAGTCTTCAAAAACACTCTTAAAGGAAACAATTGTCGATTGCGCGTTAGGTATTTCTAAGCCAGAAGTCGATTGTCCTTCGACAATACTTTCAAAACGCGCATTTACTCCAGAAAGACGAATTTGAATATCTTGGACCATGCTGCTCACACTACGAGCAGAGACATTGTGGTCATAGCGAATATTGAATCTAGTAATTGAAGGGCCAATAGTAAAATCTTCAACTCTTGCACCGACACCAAAATCGGAGAAAGTGTTATTAATTAACACTTTTCTTTCTTCAGCGATTTGACGATTGGCTTCTTCTTGCATCGCAGTTTCGTAAGTAGCGAGAATGTCTGGATTAGGTGGTACCCATTCCA
>JAAYCD010000076.1 GCA_012744375.1 Erysipelotrichaceae bacterium
AGGTGGTGTTAAAATGGTGCAATATGTTTCCTCGTTCGAGGTTGACCTCATCAACACGACATCTTGAAATTTCATAAAAAGCCCGATATATTCAGCACTTTTAAATATGTCTCTTCAACAATGTATCAACAGTATTTTAAGAGGATTTTTTTAGTGATAAAGCGCACACCGTCTCGATATGTGCAGTCATCGGGAACATGTCGACTGGTTGAACAAAAGTGACATTGTAATAATCAGATAAGAAAGCAATGTCTCTTGCCAATGTCTCAGGATTACAGGATACGTAGATAATCTTTTTAATTCTTTTATTAATTAGCGTTGATAGAAACTTTTTATCGCTCCCACTTCTAGGTGGATCCATAATTACGACGTCTAATTCTATGTCACAATTAGCGATAAATTCACTTGCATCATCACAAATAAATTCAATATTATTAACGTTATTTCTTTTTGCATTTTCAATTGCGTTAAGATGGGCGCTTTTATTAGACTCGACTGAAATTACTCTTTTTGCGTTTTTCGCAGCAATTAAGCCAATCGTACCAACTCCCGAATAGGCATCTAATACGGTTTCCTTTTTTGAAAAATCAATCAAATTAAGAGCCACGCTATAAAGTTTTTCAACTTGGATAGGATTAATTTGGAAGAAACTGGAGCAACTAATTTCGAAAGTTAAACCAAGAATATCATCTTTGATTTTCCCTGGACCATAAAGCACTTTTTCGGTAAATCCTAAAACCACGTTTGTTCTTCTGGTGTTGACATTTGCAACAATGGTGGTTATTTCCGGGTGTTTTTCTACTAGAGCATTAATAAAATTGCGTTGACCTGGAAAGTTAAGTTTTGTAATTACTAAAACAACCATGACTTCGGGATAATGATAACTAGTTCTTATTAAAACGTGGCGCAAAATACCATGACCATTATCTTCGTTATATACGGGAATATTCATTTTTTCTAATAGTAATTTTATATCCCAAAGAATTGGTGAAGCGCGTTTATCCTCAATTGCACATTGTTTAACCGGCATAATAATGTGACTATTTTCTTTATAAAAGCCATACTTAACTTTGCCGTTTCTTTCCTTAGCAAAAGGAACTTGTACTTTATTACGATAATTATATGGATTATCCATACCAATGCATGGAAGTACTTCAGTGGTGACATTAGCCATGCGATATAGTGCTTCTTTAACGCGTTGAGTTTTATACTTTAATTGAGCGGAATATGCGAACTGCTGAAATTGACAACCACCACACGCGGTGCATATTTTACATCTTGGTTGGATGCGGTCTTTGGAAAATAAATGTAATTTAACTACCTTCCCAAAATACACTCCAGCGCGAGGATATAATATTTCAATGTCCGCTTCTTCTCCTGGAAATAATCCATCAACAAAAATAATGTCTTTTCCATATTTAACGACACCTTTTCCTTCACTCGATAGGTCAGTTGCTCTTCCACGAATAATTTTCATATAATCATTATATTCTAAGCCGCAAAAAACCACACCGTGTATATATTTTTGGTGTGGTTATTGCATTAATTCATTTATTTCCCATTCATCATCGCTTGGATGAATTCAATCTCAATTGCACCATCTAACCTTGGAAATAATTGGTCCTTTTTTTCGACTTTTAATCCCGCGGTTTTTCCATAATTATAAATACTTTCATAATTTAATAAATCACCAGAAATGCCTATTTGTTCAAACAATTTATCAGAGGCGGTAACGAGTATTGGTTTAAGCAACATACCTGCCACGTATAAGCTATTTGTTAGATGAAGCATCACTGAAGCTAGGTTTTCTTTCTTATTAGGATCCTTAGCTAAATTCCATGGTTCAGTTTCATCAATATATTTATTTGATTTATTTACTAATTCATTTACAGCTGCAATTGCTTCAGTAATTTTTAAATCATCCATTAATTTTTCATAATTATTTATTGTTATTTTTGTTAAATCTTCTAAATTACCATCGACGTCATTAACGCGACCCGTATACGCTGGAATCACCCCATCATAATATTTGTTAACCATCGAAACGGTTCGATTTAATAAATTACCTAATGCATTTGCTAAATCAACATTAATTCTTTCCACAAATTGCTCAGGAGAAAAATTGCCATCATTACCAAAATTAACTTCTCTAGCTAAATAATAACGCAAAGCATCAACGCCATATCTTTCAACCATCGGGTATGGATCAACGACATTTCCTTTTGATTTCGACATTTTAGAATCTTTCATCATAAGGAGGCCGTGGATAAATTCACGGTCAGGAAGTCTTAGTCCTAAAGCCATTAAAAACATCGGCCAATAAATAGCATGGAAACGAGTAATGTCCGCGCCTAAAATATGGATGGTTTCGCTTTCCTCGTCTTGCCAAAATTTTTGGAACAATTCGTCGTTTTCAGTGTTATATCCTAAAGCGGTAATATAGTTAGTTAAAGCATCAAGCCACACATAAACGACATGGCGGGGATTTTCTTTAATTGGCACACCCCAAGAAAACGAGGTTCTTGAAACACATAAATCATCAAGACCAGGTTTGATGAAAGTATTAATCATTTCATTTTTACGACTTTCTGGAGTTAAGAAATTTGGATTATCATCATAAAACTTTAACAAACGATCAACGTATTTACTTGTCTTAAAGAAATATGCTTCTTCTTCCGCAACTTGCACTGGGCGACCGCATTCTGGACAAAGGTGGTCGGGCCCCACTTGTGTGTCAGTCCAGAAAGATTCACATGGTGTACAATACCAACCTTTATATTTTCCCAAATAAATGTCGCCATTGTTATATAACTTAGTAAAAATATCTTGAACTGTTTTCCAGTGTCTTTCTTCAGTAGTCCGAATAAAATCGTTGTTCGAAATGTATAACAAATCCCACAACTTATGGAAACCTTTAACGATTTCGTCAACAAATTCTTGTGGACTAACACCAGCTTTTTCGGCATTCTTTTGAATTTTTTCACCGTGTTCGTCAGCACCGGTTAAGAAATAACATTCAAAACCTCTAAAACGTTTGTAGCGCGCAAAAATATCAGTGAGCACTGTACAGTAGGCGTGACCGATATGAAGTCTCGCGCTTGGGTAATAAATTGGAGTGGTGATATAAAATCTTTTTTTCATGGCAAATGAGCCTCCTATATAAACTTATTTAGATATTTTCTTTCATAGTAGCAAGCATGACTGCTTTAATGGTGTGAAGTCTATTTTCTGCTTCGTCAAAGACGACAGATTGTGGACCTTCAAAAACTTCTTCAGTTACTTCAATGCCATTAAGACCAAATTTTTCATAAACATCCATGCCAACTTTTGTTTCTAAGTTATGGAAAGAGGGCAAGCAGTGAATGAAGATGGCTTGAGGATTGGCTAAAGACATAATGCGTGCATTAACTTGATATGGTTTTAGCAAAGCAATGCGTTCTGCCCAAACAGTGGCATCTTCGCCCATACTAACCCAAACATCTGTAGCAATGACATCAACGTCTTTAACGCCTTGGTCAACATTTTCCGTAAACGTAATTTTTGCACCTGTTTCTTTGGCAATTTCTAAGCATCTATTTCTTAGTTCTTCGTTTGGCCACAAAACTTTTGGTCCAACCATACGATAGTCTAGGCCCATTTTAGCAGCACCGATAAGGTAGGAATTACCCATGTTATAGCGGCCGTCACCTAAATAAGCCATTTTGATGCCTTTTAAGTGACCTTTTTGTTCAATGATGGTCATGAAGTCGGCAAGTATTTGAGTTGGGTGATATTCGTCAGTTAAACCATTCCATACTGGAACTCCGGCATAAGTCGCTAAAGTGTTAACGATTGTTTGTTGGTAACCACGATATTCAATGCCATCAAACATTCTGCCCAATACTCTAGCAGTATCTTTAATGCTTTCTTTTTTGCCCATTTGGGAACCGGAACTACCAATGTAAACAGCATTCATGCCCAAATCAGCAGCCGCTACTTCAAAAGCACATCTAGTCCTGGTGGAATCTTTTTCAAAAAGCAAGACAACGTTTTTGCCTTTTAAATAAGTTGATGTATCAATACCATTAACTTTTTTGTTTTTTAGGTCGATTGCAAGATCTAAAAACTTTTGGATTTCATCAGGAGTGAAATCTAATAAGGTCAAGAAATGTCTTTTGTAAAATTTGTTCATGTTGTTATTCCTCAATTTCTTCTCTAACTAGGGGCATGCACATGCATCTTGGCCCACCTCTACCTCTAGATAATTCGCTAGAAGGTATGCTATGAACTTTAATGCCATTATTAATTAAAATTGCATTTGTGATGTCGTTTCTTTCATAAGCAATGATTTCTCCAGGACTAATTGCGAGATTATTACTACCGTCTGACCACTGTTCGCGGTCACTAGAAATTACATCGTCTCCACCACATGGTATTAAAGTGATTGGTAGGTTAAGATATGATTCTAAAACTTCCTCTAATTTTTGTTCTAATTCGACCACACTAATTTTGTGATCGTCCTTTAAGCTTTTAGTTAAACGATAAATCTTTAATTTGTCATAACAACCTTTATGAATGGTGAATTTATCTTTATCGACTTGGGTAAATACTGTATCTAAATGCATAAATGTTCTTTGATTGGGAATGGTAAACGCCAAAACAGTATCGAAAGTAGTGTCATTTTCAATAAGTAGATTTTTGGCAAGTTTCTCGATAGCTTCAGCGCACGTTCTTTGACTAATACCAACAATTAAAACGTGATTATTAAGCACCATAATATCACCACCTTCAATATTTACTTCGTCATAACGGCTGAAATATTGTGGAGTGTTTTTATATTCTGGATGATATTTGAAAATAAATTCGCCAAATATGGTTTCACGACTTCTAGTAACAGAAAACATTTTATTTAACGAGATACCATTACCAATTGAGGCAAATGGGTCACGAGTAAAATATAAATTAGGCATGGGATTAGTAACAAAAGCATAATCATCAACGTGATCTGCTAGAGATTTTATTTGATGATTAGGTAAATCAGTCTTTTTAATTCCTGCAATTGCTTTTAAGACCACTTGCCTATTATCGGTCATCGCTTTTAAATATTCGATGGTGATTTCTTTTAATGTATTGCTATGAATTGAAGCTTCGGCAACAAATTGATGAATGAATTCATCTTTAATTTGTGGAGATAAACTGATTACTTCTGTCACTAGATCGACCAAATAAACAACTTTAACGCCTGCATCAATAAAAGTTTTAGCAAAAGCTTGGTGTTCTTTTTTAGCTAATGGCAACCAAGGAATGTCGTCGAATAATAAATCGTCTAACTTGCTAGGAGTGAGATTATGAAGTTCTTCTCCTGGTTCGTGTAATAAAACGACTTTAAGTCGCCCAATTTCCGAATTAACTTGGATTTTGTTCATTTAGTTGTGCCTCCGTTACCTGATCATTTGGTTGCACAATATTTTTGTGCACATCTCTATCATAATCAAAAACCGCGGAAACCACGATGGAAATTAATACAACTATGCCACCAATGAGTAAATTATAAGTAAATTCTTCCATTTGTAACGCTATTGAAAAAACGGTAGCGACTACCGCAGTGAGCGGCACTAAAACAGATACTGTAACAGCACTAATATATTTCATCGCCCAAGCCCTAGCGGCCCAAGCAACAGCGGTGCCAACCACGCCCAAGAACATTGCTTGTAATAAATCGATCCAGTTCATGGAAAGACTTAATTCGTTAAAGATTAATCCTTCAAAGACAAATGCATAAGCAAAAGCAACAATTGTTAATACAACCAATTGAATAAAGACATAAAGAAGTGGGTCTTTGTCTTTGCAGAAAACTTTCGTAAAAGCAATATCCAAACCAAAGAACAAACCACCAATAGCCGATAAACCGTCGCCCAATAATGTTCCACCATCAAAGAAGTGGAGAAAATCAAAACCTTTGCCAATAAGAATGACTGAACCAATTGCACAAATTAAAGCTGAGACAATAGATGCCCATGTTGGCTTTTCTTTCACAAACAAGTACATGAATATTGGAATTGTGATACACGAAATATTTTCCAAAAACGTGTTTTTTGAAGGAACTGTATGTTTCAATCCGACGAATTGGAAAATATAAGCAGCGGCTAAAATAACGCCTGCTGGAATTGCAATCCAATAAGATTTATCGATTTTCTTAAAGCCTTTGTTAATTACAATTGCCATCGCAATAATTGCAAAAAGGCCACGCATGGCAATTAATGCACCAGGCGAGTATGAAGGATCGTCTGCATTAAAAATTGCTTTTGTGATAACCGGGGTAATGCCCCACAAAATCACAACAGCAATAACGACCAAGAACGCGAATGATTTTATTTGTTTCATGCCCATTTATTCTATGCCCTTTTATTAGAATAAAAAACCCCCATTTTTTGGGGATTTTTTTCTTATTGTTAAAAACTATTTCTTTTCTTCGCTAATACCGTATTTGCGGTTGAAACGATCAACACGACCATCGGATTGCACGAATCTTTGTTTACCAGTGTAATATGGGTGGCAATTCGCACATGTATCAACCTTCATTTCTTTCAAGACTGAACCTGTTTCGAACGTGTTACCACAAGAGACACAAGTAACCGCACAACGATTGTATGTTGGATGAACACCTTTTTTCATAACTTAATTCTCCTTCCGCCTTGAACTCTATATTCTCGTTCAAAGAAAGTTTGCCCATAAATATTAGCAAAATTAATTATTGTTAGCAAACTATTTATAAAAATCGTTAATTGAATAATTAATTGCAACTTCCTCAAAATATAAGTTTAAAATACCTTTTCAGTATAATATTCATGATGCTTCCTAGAAAGGAGAAACTATGGAAAAACATGAAAAGGGAAGCAAAA
>JAAYCD010000107.1 GCA_012744375.1 Erysipelotrichaceae bacterium
GAAGTCTGACAGTCAAAGCTGTACATTTATTAAGCAGGATAACGGCATATATTGATTATACTTGTTAGATAAAAAGAAAATCTAACCAAGTACATGGCTAGATTACATTATTTGTTAAACAGATATAATTACTATACCATATTTCCGTTTATTAATTGAGTGATTAAATAGTTTGATTTCTCATATACAAACAATGGGAAAATCTCACTTGTGTGTGTATAATACACGTGAGACTATATTGCCTCAATATTAGTAACCACATGGGTAAAATTCGTTATACACTCACTTATATTATTTTTTGGTTTATTATAGTTTTTTCGTGCTTGTTCGTTGAAAACTTTGCTCTATTTTCTTCTTCCCCAATGACGGGATTTTCTTTTGATAGCAAATTGCTGCTATCGATTTTTGTTATCATCTTACTCGTTATTTATTATTTCCTAGAATATAAACATAACCAAATACGGTTTGATAAAATTCTTTTCCCAATCATCGGAGCAGTCACACTTTTATTTATTATTACGAATGTCTTGCAAGGCAACCGTGAATTTATTAACGGCGAAACTTCTAATTATGTTCTTGTCGAAATAACAGCCAAAGATAAGCTCATTAGCACGATCGAAATTATTGTTTGGGGTGCAGTTATTTATGGCATCTTATTCACCTTTAATCGTTATCACCTCGCATTTAAGAGTTTGAAATGGCTTTTACTTGCGTGTGTGTTTTTAGTGTTTGCATGCACGATTATCGACGTTTTTCTTGAAATAGATACTATTAAAGCCATTTTTGAGGGAACAAATACCGGGAACGGTTTGCATTTCATTTTGTATAATAGCAACCTTTGGGGTAGTACGGTGATGGTGGCATTAATTAGCACAATGATGTTAAACATCAAGAAATTTAATATTTTTTATTACATCATCATGATTTATTTTGTGGTGTTTAATATTTTCACAAGTTGTGCGACAACGATTTTTATTAGCTTTGCTGTTTTACTTTGTTATACATTTTTTGAAATTTTCGCCCTATTTAAAAAGGATGTCAAAATGGGCGTATTTTGGTTACTTGCTTATCTCACCTTTTTAATTGGCGTTGGTCTAGTAATGGCTACTTTGATACGCAGTGGCGATAACCCTGTTGCAAACTTCTGGAAGTTTGTTGATATCCATGTTTTACAAGCTGACTTTGCTACCTTTACTTCGCGGACCAAAATTTGGCAAGCAGCATTTGATTTGTTAAAAGAAAATCCGCGAGATTTTGTTTTTGGTTTGGGTTTTAAGTCTGCTAATACTTATTTTACTGAATATTATCGAGTTTTTGTGGAGGCTGGTTTTTTAGTGCGTAGCACTCACAATGGTTTTGTAGAAATTATGTTAAGACACGGTATAGTCGGTTTAATTCTATATGTCGGAGCATTAGGTGTTTGTGCATATGCTTTTGTCAAAATGTTGTTTAAGAAAAAATTTCGCGCCTTTTTTCTATATGGAATTTCCTTTGGGGCTATCTTGACTCATAGTATGATGGAATCCACGATGTTTTTAAGCACTAATGTGAATGGTGCTTATTTGACTGTAGTTTTCTTTGTTCCGGTAATTTCGGAAATTCAAGATAAAAAAATTGAAAAGATGTTTAAAGATATAAACAATGTGAAACTTCCTAATAAAGGTTCCGCCGTTTTAAGTGACATATCAACGACTTTATCGACGATATTGTTTGGACTATTCATTACCGCAATTGCTTCGTTAACCTTGTCTTATGACCAAGATAAAGTTATTAGAACGGTGCTCATTAGTTTAGCTATATGTTCGATTGTTTTATTTTGGTTTGTGCCGTTTATTGGCCACAAATTTAAAACCATTAGTCAATATTTCCATAAGGCATTGCTTAATAATTTTTGGAATCGGGTTTTAATCGCTTGTGTACTAATTTCAATATGCTCTTTTATTTTCCGTCAATCTTTTAATATGACGCGTTTTGACATGCTTACTTTTAGTTGCATGATATTCACCATCTATTTACTGAGCGTAACACTTGTTAATAAAAGCGAACTATTGATTGCATTTTCCTATATAAATGATAGTTTATTAAGTAAACTAAAAAGACGTGAAAGCGAGGAGTTAAATGGCTAAAACTGAAAGTGGCATTAAAATTATTACGAGCAACAAAAAAGCGCATTTTAATTATTTCCTTAGTGAATTTACAGAATGCGGAATTGCTTTAATGGGCACTGAGATTAAGTCTCTTAGAACCCATGGTTGTTCGTTAAATGACGCCTATGTCATCATTAGAAATGGTGAGATGGAAGTTTTAAACATGCACATTAACCCTTACGACAAAGGTAACATTTTTAATCACGATCCTTTGCGTAATCGCAAACTGCTCCTACACAAAAAAGAAATTAGATGGTTCGATGACAAAGTTAAAAAAGATGGTTTTACCATCGTTCCAACCCGCGTCTATTTGAAAAAAGGCAAAGCAAAAATAGAAATCGCTTTAGCAAAAGGCAAAAAGATGTATGACAAACGCGAAACCATCAAGCAAAGAGACATTGCTCGCAAATTGAAAGATGGTGATTTTTAAGTGGAAGATTTTAATCCAACAAATTATTTTGACCAAGTGGGTCATAGTGAATATCAAAGAGAAAACTTTGATGCTTTTTTGCGTAAGGTCGGTTTTCAGTATAACATCCCTTCGATCCATATCGCTGGCAGCAACGGTAAAGGTAGTACCGCTTATTATTTAGCAAACATTTATCGTGCTCGCGGTTTAAAGGTCGGTTTGTTTATTTCACCAGCCTTAATAAAAATTAACGAAATGATATGCATTAACGGCCAAGATATCTCAGATGATCAATTAACCAAGTTCATTTTCCAAAACGATAAACTATTCAAAAAATATAGTCTTTCCCCTTTTGAAATGCAAACATATATTGCTCTGACCTATTTTCAACAGCAGCAGTGCGATATTGCCATTATTGAATGTGGAATGGGCGGAGAAATTGATGCGACAAATATTTTTACTCCAATCGCCTCGGTCATTACTTCAATCTCTCTTGAACACACCGCGTACTTAGGTCGTTCTGTCAGCGAAATCGCCCTTCATAAAGCTGGGATTATTAAAGAAGAAGTACCAGTCATTACCGGGGTTTTATCTGATGAAGCTTTAACGACTATTGTCGATGTTGCCAAAAGTAAAAATAGTAAGGTGGTCGTTTCAGTTGAACCTGCAAATGTAGTGTATAATAATCGAGGTTATAATTTCACATATTTGAACTACGTTAATTTGAGAATCAATACTCCGGCCTATTATTCGATGAAAGATGCTTGCATCGCTTTAGAAGTTGTAATCAAATTGATGGACAATTTTCCGGTTAGTGAACAAGAAATTCATCAAGGTCTTGAAAATACCCATGTACCAGCCAGAATGGAAATTATTCGTAATCAACCATTAATTATTGTTGATGGCTCACACAACCCCGAAGGTGTCTTTAATATGACAAAGTCATTATTGCAAGTGGCCGAAGATCGTCCCATTCATGTTTTATTTGCCTGTTTTAGAGATAAAAATGTTGAACGAATGCTCGCTTATTTAGGAGAGTTTACTCGCGATATTGTCTTAACAACCTTCCCTCATGATAGAGCTAGAAAGGAAGATGAATACAATCTTTATCTTGAAGACTTTGCTTATCAAGAAAATGCTTTGTCTTCGCTTCAGGAAATGATTGAACAATATCCTGAAGACTGCATTCTTGTCACCGGTTCTTTAGCGTTTGCAGCTTATATCAAAAATCATTTAATTTGAGGTTAATAATATGCACTTTATAAAAACTAATTTATCGACTATTCAAAAGATTTGTTTGGCTGGTCTATTGATGGCTTTAACCATCGTTTTACAAAAAGTTATTGCAGTCAACTATTTAGCGTTTGCGCCATTTGTCCGCCTCTCTTTTGGTGGTCCGGCTTTAATTATTTTTTCATCAATTTTGCTCGGCCCCATTTATGGAGCATTAATCGGCTTAGGTAGTGACTTACTCGGTTATTTGATTTTTGATCCGCGGCTATATCCTCCTTTTTTACAAATCACAGCGATATATACATTGTTAGGTTTAGCCTCATATTTCATTTTTTCTTTCGTCTTTGCATTAAAGAATAAGAAAGTAATGGCGATTATTGAAATCGCTTCGTTCATTGCTATTTGGTTAACCATTAGCAGTTATGTTATTTTTTCTGATGAGATTACGTTACTTTTTTCTACCTACACAATCTCATCATTAAGCAAAGTTTTAGTGCCAATCATTTCATTTGTGATATTTGTCGGCTTAATTATTTTCTCATTGTTTTATAAGAGCAAACGAGCACAATTATTCATCTCTCCTTTGCATATTTGTTTTGCTTCTTTTATTACCGATATTTTAGTCATTGTCATCTTTGGATCGATTATGAAAGCTTGGGCTTTTGGCTTCCAAACATTTCTTGCCATCATCCTTTGCCAAGCAATCACCATGTTTTTTAATGTTTTACTCGATGCAGTGTTTATCACAACTTTCTTTTCTTTCACCGGGAAGTATTTCGTCAAGGAGTTTAATCATGCAAGAAAATAATAAAAAACCAAATCAAAACAACGAAACAGAAGTTATTGATGTTGTTCAAGAAGTTGTTGTTCCGGAAGGTGAAGGTTATCCAATTGATCCAAAAACCGAAACCATCAAATTTCCTTGGTCCATTTTAATCATCTGTGGCATCTTAATTGTCTTAATGGTTGTCTGTTTTGTGGTTATAATGATGGTGGAGGGTCAATAAGCTCTTTCCCCGATTGGTTTTTATACAAAACGCTTTACAAAATGTGCGCGTGATGGTAAGTTATATAAGTTAATTGTGATAGGGGGGTCAAGAGATGAGAGAAAAAGTTCTTTTGATTTGCGAAGAGTGCCTCTCGCGAAACTATTCAACCACAGTTAAAAAAGAGGGTACAACAAACCTTCAATTCAAAAAATATTGCCGGTCATGCAACAAGATGACTGTGCATAAAATAAGTAAGTAGTAGCAGGGGGTCTACAACATGGGTATTAAAAAATTTACGAAAGATGTCGTCAAAGAAGGCAAACGCGTTCGTTGGCCTAAGAAAGACGTTTTGGTTCCATCCATCATTGTTGTTATCGTAGTCGCCGCCTTAACCGGTTTACTCTTAATGGGTGAAGACGCTTTGGGCAAAGGCTTGATTGACGCCTTAATGGATGCATTCAAAAGATAAGGGGTAAACTATGGTTGATGATATTAAATTTAAAGTTACCGATAGTACTACCGACGTCACCGAAAATAAAAAACCAGCCGTCGCTCTAGGCGAAAAGGCTTGGTATGTGGTCAACACATATTCTACTCACGAAAATAAGGTCAAAGAAAATCTTCGTCGTCGTGTCGAATCGATGGGTTTAGAAGATTTAATCTTCCGTATTATCGTCGCCGAACAAGAAGTTCCTGTGATGAAAGACGGTTTGCCAACCGATAAAACTAGAATGAAAAATCTTTATCCTGGTTATGTTTTTGTTGAAATGATTATGACTGACTATGCATGGTATGTCGTCCGTAATACGCCAGGAGTCACTGGCTTCGTCGGTTCTTCAGGCAAAGGTACAAAACCTTTCCCAGTTCCAAGAGAACAAATCGAACCAGTCTTAAAGAGAATGGGCGAAATTGACGCTGATATGTTCGATCGTTATAGCGTTGATGATTATGTCAAAGTTATCCACGGTCCATTAGAAGGCACCGAAGGTCGCATTCTTGCTATCAACCGCGAAACAAAAGTGGTTGAGCTCGAAACTATTTTCTTTGGTCGTTCCACCAAAGTTGAAGTCGATTTCTCTGAAATTGATAAAATCTAAGCATTACTAAACAAACAAAAACCAAGAGCTAATTCGCTCTTGGTTTTTTGCTTTAAATAAACTTATTTTTTCTTATTGCCGTTAATTTCTTCGCGGAACGCTCTAATACCTTTTGTACTTCCTACAACATAAATCATGTCGTTAGGTAACAATGAGTCGTTGCCACCAGGAACAAACGACTTAGCGTCTCTTTTGATAAGAACAATATTAACGCCATGCTTTTCTTTACTCATTAAGTTTTTGAGTTGTTGAGGTACGAAAGCACCATTAACAGCGATAGAAACAACAGAGAACTGTTCATCGAGCTTATAGAAGTCTTTAAAGTCTTCGTTACCAATGCGATTGGCTAAAGCTATACCTGCAGTTTTTTGTGGCATGATTACATCATCTGCGCCAAGCTTTTTTAGAATGGGCATAAAGTAAGCATCATCAACGCGAACAATGACTGATTTTACTCCCATTTCTTTGAGAATAACTGTTGTTAAAATCGAAGCTTCAATGTGAGAACCAAAGGCGACAATAGCCGAATCAACATCTTTAATCCCTAACTCTTCTAGTGCCTCTTCGTTGGTGCTATCCGCGACAGCGACAGTTGACAAAAAATCACTAACTTTTTTGACTGCAGATTCATCTTTATCGATGGCAATGACATCCATGCCGTTATCGACTAACTCTTGAATAACCGCGATGCCAAATTGACCTAAACCGATAACAGCGATTGATTGTTTGGCCATGAAATTGTCCTCCTTGTTTAGATAATAATCTTCTAAGAAAACTATAGTCCACAATATTACATTTGTCTAAAAGTATCAATATATTGCATGCGAAAATGAACAATCCGATGTTAATGTATTTAATAAACTGAATAAATATGATTAAAGAAAAGTGCATAACGTAAGATAGGAATGGTAGTTTAAATATTAACGCAATTATTAACGCAATACTTTTTTCATAATGGTTAGAGTTTTCAAAGTTAACATATTCAATAATAATATGTAAAGGTAAAGTGTTTTTTAATTGGATAAAACTTTTTATGTTTATAACATAAAATAAAACGACATTAATTTTTTGTTCAACGATGAAATATCGTTTAGATGTGATGGTTTTTGGCGCTTGTAAATATTTCTGAAATAACAAAAACATAAACATTTAAATATGAAGGTTAAATATATTAACAGACTTTCACTTTTGTTAATCGATATAATAAAACGAACTATAAACAAAATTCAAACAATGAAAATCTAAATAAAATCATATGGTCATTGGGTTTTAATGTGTCAATTTAGATCGATGTTTAGGTATTAAATGTGCGGTCTTTTAGACCACAGTGCAAAAAACACTTGCAACACGCCAGCGAATTTTGATAAGATTATTAAGCATGTTATCTTGCGCTATGAGAGAGCGTGAGCGCACGTGTAAAGCATGTATCGTGGTAGAGTGGCGATCACTTAATTGACCACGACGCTGACAAATCTAAAGGAGGAAAGTCAAGTGAAAAAAATCGCAAAAGTTGTGAAGATGGAACTTCCTGGTGGCGAATCTAAACCAGGTCCAAAACTCGCTTCTGCTGGCGTTAACATGGGTAAATTTTGTACCGATTTCAACGCTAAAACCGCAGACAGACGTGGTGAAATTGTTCCAGTCATTATCACCGCCTTTGAAGACAAGTCATATGAATTTGTCATCAAAACTTCTCCAGTCGCAAGTTTAATTCTTAAAGCCGCTGGACTTAAAAAAGGTAGCGCCACTGGTAATAAGACCAAAATTGGCACTATCACCAAAGCTCAACTCAGACAAATCGCTGAGTACAAACTCCCAGATCTTAACTGCGGTGACGTTGAGACCGCTATGAAGATTGTTGAAGGTAGCGCCAATAATATGGGCATCTTCATCGTTGACTAATAGGAGGCAAACGCAATGTTCAGAAGTAAAAAATACAAAGCGGCAGCCGCCAAAGTCGATGCCAATAAACTTTATACCGTCGAAGAGGCATGTGCTTTAGTGAAGGAAACTTCCACTGTTAAGTTCGATGCCACAATCGATGTCAGTTTCAAACTCAACATTGATCCAAGACAAGCTGACCAACAAGTCAGAGGAACTCTCATCCTTCCACATGGTAATGGTAAGACCAAAAAAATCTTAGCCGTCACTGACAAAGTTGAAGAAGCTTTAGCTGCTGGTGCTGATTATGCTGGTGGTGCGGAAATTCTCGAAAAGGTCCAAAAAGAAAACTGGTTCCCATTCGATGTCATCGTCGCCACACCTAACATGATGGGCGTCATCGGTAAGTATGGCCGTTTATTAGGTCCCAAAGGTTTAATGCCAAACCCAAAAACCGGCACCGTTTCTCCTGATCTCAATAAAGCGATTAATGAAATCAAAGCTGGTAAAGTCGAATATCGTGTTGATAAAGAAGCCAATATGCACGTTTGCATCGCTAAAGTATCATTCGATACCACAAAGATTGTTGAAAACTTGAATGCTCTTGTCGAAGCAATCATCAAGGCAAAACCTGCCGCCGTTAAAGGCACTTACATCAAGAAATCTGTGATTCATACGACCATGGGTCCAGCCATTCAATTCACATTTGTTGGTCGATAATCAATAACAAAGCACCATATACCGAAGACAGTAACGGACGAAGCAGTCTTAATAATGTTACCGAGGCGTAATTATAAATGCCCACCGTATATTGGAGCCTTCAAACAAAAACAGAAAAGGAGGTCAAGAATATGAATCAAGCAGTTTTAGCCAGTAAAATCGAGACCGTCAAAACCATCAGCGAAAAAGCTAAAAATAGCAAGACGATTTTAATTTGCGAATACCGCGGTTTAACTGTGGCGCAATTAGAAGAAATCAGACGCGCTCTTCGCAAAGAAAATGCCGAAATGTGTGTTCTCAAGAATTCCCTTGTTGAACGTGCATTCACTGAATTAGGCTACACTGGTGTTGAAACCGTTTTATACGGTCCAAACGCTATTGTGTTCTCAGAAGATGTCATCGCTGCTGCAAAGGTCATCGCAAAATACGCTAGAAAGCACAGAGATGTTCTCGTCATCAAAGGCGGTGTCGTCGAAGGTAAATTCGCCGATGCTGAAACTATGAAAGAAGTTGCAAAACTTCCAGGCAGAGAAGGTCTCATTTCTATGTTCTTATCGTGCTTACAAGCACCAGTCCGTTCCTTCGCTTGCGCAGTCAAGGCTGTAGCGGAACAAAAATAATGCCAATTTAGGAGGATTAGTAATCATGGCAAAATTAACAAAAGAAGAAATCATTGCTGCATTGAAAGAAATGACAGTAGTGGAATTAAACGAATTAGTCAAAGCTGTTGAAACCGAATTTGGTGTTACAGCCGCTGCCCCTGTCGGTGGACCAGTTGTTCAAGTTGAAGAAGCTGAAGAACAAAAAGGACCAACCGAAGTCTCCTTAATCTTAAAGAGCGTCGGTGCATCCAAAGTTCAAGTCATTAAAGCCGTCCAAGCCATTACCGGTTTAGGTTTAATGGAAGCTAAGAAATTAGTCGATGGCGCACCAGTTCCAGTGAAGGAACACATCTCTCCAGTCGAAGCTGAAGAACACAAAAAAGCTCTTGAAGCCGCTGGCGCAGAACTCGAAATTAAGTAAGCATCCAAATTTATAATTAACACCAAGGGATAATATTGCCTAATGAGTCATTATTTTCAGGACGATCCTCGTCTTGTTTCCAACATTAAAGAGATCAGTTTCGAAATTAACGGTCTTAAAATGCAGCTATTTACCGACAATGGTGTATTTTCAAAAAAACATGTCGATGAGGGTAGCATTATCTTTCTTAAGGTATTGCTACCCCTTGACTTAGGAGAAAACATTCTCGATTTAGGTTGTGGATACGGCGCGCTTGGCTTAACGCTAGCCGTAGCAAAACCTCAATGCAAAGTAACTCTCGCTGACATCAACCCACGCGCAATGGCTTTATGTCAGAGAAATGCTACCCGTTTGAATTTAAGCCAACGAGTCACTATCCTTCAAAGTGACATCTTCGACAATATTGAAGGACCATATGATTCAATTGTTGTTAATCCCCCCATTCGTGCAGGTAAGTCTGTGACTTATCGCATGTATGCGGAGGCTAAACAATACTTAATTGATGGCGGCTCTTTGTACATCGTAATTAGAAAAGCACAAGGTGCTTTAAGTGCGGCTCGTTACATTGAAGAAATATTCGGTAACGTCACCTTACTTGAACGCGACAAAGGCTATTATATCTACCGTGCAACTAAGAGCTAAAAAAAGAAAAAGGAGCCATTATATGATTAGAAACATTGAGCAATTAAAGAAACTCAACAATGATCGTTACGACTACAGCAAGATTTCCGGTAAATTACCTTTGCCAAATCTTGTCGAAATCCAAACTAAATCATACGAAGAATTTAAGGAAAAAGGCTTAGACGAAGTCTTTAGAGAATCATTTCCAATCGTTAACTACACTAATACATTATCAATTGATTATGTATCAGTCCGTTTTGATCAACCTAAGCATTCATTTATTAAATGCAAAGCTCAGGATTTGACTTATAGTGCGCCTATTTATGTGATGTTACGTTTAACTCATCATGACACAGGTGAAATTCAAGAAAGCGAAGTCTACATGGGTGAATTCCCATTAATGACTAAATCTGGAACTTTCATTGTTAATGGTGCAGAGCGCGTCATCGTCTCACAATTAGTGCGTTCCCCAGGAGCCTATATGTCCATGACTAAGGACATCAAAACCGGTAAAATCACTTATGAAGCTGATTTAATTCCTGGTCGCGGTACTTGGTTACAATTTGAAAGCGGAACCAAAGACTTATTAAGTGTCCGTATTGACCGTCAAAGAAAACTCAATGCCACCACATTCTTAAGAGCTTTAGGCTTAGAAGATGACAGTGACATCGTGAGACTTTTCGGTGAATCAGAAGCCTTAAATAATTCGTTAGCCAAGGACGAAGATCAAAAAATTAAAAACTCAAAACTCGCTTTGATGGAAATATTTAAAAAGATGAAGCCAGGCGAACCAGTCACTGAAGAAGGTACTATCAATTTCTTAGTCCAAAAATTCTTCGATGGCAAACATTATGATCTCGGCAGAGCTGGTCGTTTTAAATACATTAAAAAACTAGGCATTTACAATCGTTTACCCGGTAGAACACTCGCGGAAAACCTTATCGATGCTAATGGTGAAGTCCGTTTCAAAAGAGGCTATACATTAACTGCACAAGATGTGGAAGCCTTAAGAAAAGAAGATTTCTTTGAAAAGGGCGCTCACGCCAAAAATATTAAAGTCAACGAAAGTCTTGATACACATGGTTTAGTGAATATCGTAAGAGTTTATAACAATGATCGTGAAAAGAAAATTTGTCACATCGTTGGTACTGACTTAAACGAAACATTATCACACGTGACTATTTCTGACATTTTTGCTTGCTTCTCCTATTTCCTTAACGTTATGGAAGGATTCGGTGATACCGATGATATCGACCACTTAGGCAATAGAAGAATTCGTTGCGTCGGTGAATTGTTGCAAAATCAATTCCGTCTTGGCTTAGCCAAAATGGTTAAAACCGTCCAACAAAAAATGTCTATTTCCGATTTAGGTAATGTCAAACCAAAAGCCTTAATCAATCCACGTCCGTTATCAGCGAGCATTCGTGAATTTTTTGCTTCATCACAATTATCGCAGTTCATGGATCAAACCAACCCATTAGCCGAACTCACTAACAAGAGAAGATTATCTGCTCTTGGTCCTGGTGGTTTAACTAGAGACAGAGCTTCTACCGAAGTGCGTGACGTCCACGTTTCTCACTACGGTCGTATTTGTCCAATTGAAACTCCAGAAGGTCAAAACATCGGTTTAATTAATAACCTCGCTTCCTATGCGAAAATCAATAAATATGGATTTATAGAAACGCCATACAGGCGCGTAGACAAAGCCACTCTTCGTGTTTTAAGTGAGCCAGAAGATTCTGTTTACTTATCCGCTGATGAAGAATGGGATTTTGTTATCGCTGAAGCTAACATTAATCTTGACGCCGAAGGCCACATCCTTGATGAACAAGTTATCGCTCGTTATAAAGGTGAAAACGTCATGGCCAATCGTGAAGATGTCGATTATGTCGACGTCTC
>JAAYCD010000121.1 GCA_012744375.1 Erysipelotrichaceae bacterium
GTAAATATGAAAATACAGGTACACAGCATAGTTAGATTATACCCGGGAAAGGAAATGTTATCTAATTACAATCCGGGTACGATTAGATAATACGTAATAAATATGGAAGTACTGTTCAAATCTAAAAATAGCATTAGCTATAAGCACTTAGTTATTACTGGTCAAATAAAACTACGTACAAATATTCAATATTAATCGCTTGAAGTTAGTATATTTATTACAATCTTAAAAGCTAATCAATAAAAGAGGAGATCATTATATGCTTAAGGAAATTAGCGTAGAACTTATTAACATTAATCCCTGCACTTTAATCGGCAAACAATGGATGCTTATTACTGCAGGAACAGAACAATCATTTAACACCATGACCGCCTCATGGGGTCACATCGGTGCCCTTTGGGGTCAATCAGTTAATGGTAGACCAACAGTAGAAGTATTTATAAGACCTTCTCGATACACTGATAAGTTCGTCGATGAAAATGATTGCTTTTCATTAACTTTCTTTGATGAACAATATCGAAAAGATCTCGCGTATTTAGGTAGTCATTCTGGTAAAGACGTAAATAAAATAACGAAAACCAAATTAACACCTTTCTTTATCGATGGTGTGCCCGCATTTAAAGAAGCAAAAATGGTTATTGTTGCAAGAAAGATATATAAAGGCAAAATTGAAGAAAACAACTTTATTGATAAATCAATTATTAAAGCTTTCTATAACAGTGAAAGTGGTCACGCTTATAACAATGATTCATATCATAATGTTTATATTGCTGAAATAATTAAAGTTTTTGTCAACGAATAAGTAAATAGAAATAATGCTTGGCAAGAAAAAAGTGCATCTATCGAGCATTATTTTTTTGTATTGCTATAATTAAATTACCAATCAACTTTCAAAATAATTAAAGAAAGCAGGTAAATAAAATGATTTATGACTATGTAATGAAAGACTATAAGGGTGATGAAGTTGCTTTAATGAACTTCAAAGGTAAAGTACTCTTAATCGTTAACACCGCGACAAAGTGCGGTTTTACACCTCAATATGAAGATTTAATGAATCTTTATGATAAATATCAAGCAGAAGGTTTAGAAATACTAGACTTTCCTTGCAACCAATTTTTAGCTCAAGCTCCTGGAACTTCTGAACAAATCCATGAAGCTTGCATCTTGTCTTGGCGAATTAGATTTCCACAGTTTGCGAAAATTAAGGTAAACGGAAAATCTGAAGCTCCTTTATATAGGTATTTAAAAGATAATGCACCAGTCAACACTGGAAAAAGAATCGCTTGGAATTTTACTAAGTTCCTAGTCGACAGAAATGGTAATATCGTTAACCGCTATGAACCGAAAGTTAATCCGATGGAAATCGAGGAGGATATTGTCAAACTATTAAAGTAAATAAAAAACACAATAAACATTGATTAATGTTCGCTTTTCTAATATTGATCCTTTCTAAATATCTTAGTTAAAGCACGGAAATAATATAAAACTTGTACAGAGCCATACCTTTCTGGTTCTGTACTTTTTTTAGCAAAACAAGCATTGCATCTTTTTGATTATATTGATAAAATCAACGATTATTAAGTTATGCACGAAGTTCTAAAGGACAAAAAGTTTATTTTCTTCGATGTTGGTTATACGTTAGATGCACCTGCTTCAGGACACTGGATGTTCACCAACAAGTTTTTAGAATTTACTAAAGATAAGTTAGATATGTTTGATAATGCCACCATTCATAGTGCCATGTTAAAAGGATTTGCTTATATCGAAAAAAATCATAAACTTTTTACAATCGAAGAAGAAATATCGACTTTATGTGTCTTTTATCAAATTGTTTCTGATGAACTCAGTCTAGGTTTAACGATTGCGCAAATATATGAAATATCTAAAGATCGAGCGACAAATATGAATAACTATCTGCTTTATCCGAAGGTCAAAGAAACATTAGAGGTACTTTTCAAAAGCTTTAAATTAGGAATTATTTCTGATACATGGCCGAGCATCGTAAATCAATTAACCCACTTAGGTATTTTTCAATTTTTCACTACTTTTACCTTTAGTTATGATGTTGGAGTATTTAAGCCCGATGAAAAAATGTTTATTGATGCCTTAAATAAATGTGGTGTAGCCGCTAGTGAAACGGTGTTCATCGATGATCAAATCGAAAATCTAGAAGCTGCTGAAAAGCTTGGAATAACACCAATTTTAATTGCAGCAAATCCTTCTTCAGATGTACAAACTAAGTACACCAAAATACATAGCATTGTCGAATTATTAGATTAAATACAAGATGATGTTACGATTGACCTCATCTTGTTTTATATAACCAAAGCACATCTTTTGACTAAGTCTAACTATTAATTGTATAGTTAAGTTGAAACAACAAGGAAGAGGAAACTTACTTATGGGTATTTTTGATTTATTTAAGAAAAGCAACATTAATAGCGAAGTGCAAAGATTTAATTCTACTCCCAATGCAGTGTTATTAGACGTTAGAACAAAGGAAGAATATCGCGGTGGACATATTCCTAATAGCGTCAATATTCCAGTCGAAAAACTTGAAACTGCATCATTAGACTTTAATAAGGACGCAACTATTTTCGTTTACTGTTATAGTGGCGCTAGGGCAAGTAGGGCAGTAGCAATATTAAATAGGCTTGGTTATATGAATGCAAAAAATATCGGCGGGATTATCGATTATACAGGGGAGGTAGTAGTTAGATGAGAGTAGTCATTATCGGAGGAGTTGCTGGTGGAGCAAGTGCCGCAACAAGAATCAGAAGACTTGATGAAGAAGCGGAAATTATTATTTATGAAAAATCAGGGTATGTCTCGTATGCTAACTGTGGCCTACCTTACTACATTGGTGATGTGATTACCGATGAAGCAAAACTTAGTGTACAAGACGCAGCCGGCCTATTAAGACGCTATAATATTTGGGCCAAAGTTAAGCATGAAGTCATTAAAATTGATCCAGACAGAAAAGTCGTCAAAGTTAAAAACCTCACCAACAATAAGGAGTTCGAGCAAACTTACGATAAACTTGTCATTGCTACTGGCGCAAAACCAATCAAGCCAAATATCCCAGGAGTTGACTTACCTGAAGTTTTTACCCTTAGAAATGTTGAAGATACGTTAGCGATTAAACAATACGTCAATACACATAATGTTAATAATATCGCGATTATAGGTGGTGGCTTCATTGGTATTGAACTAGCAGAAAATCTCGCTAATATTGGAAAAAACATCACCATATATGAAATGAGCGCGCAGTTATTGAGTTTACTCGATAGAGATATGGCTGCTTTTGTGCACGCAACTTTAAGAGAACATAACGTCACTATAAAACTAAAAACCGAAGTCAGCGCCATTGAAAAAAGCGCTAATCAATTAATTGTAAAAACCGAATCTGAAGTCTTGCCTTTTGATATGGTTGTTTTAGCTATTGGAGTTATTCCTGATACTACTTTAGTAAATAATCTAGGTATTAATAAAGGTATTAAGGGCAGTATTGTTGTTAATGACAAGATGGAAACAGAAATTAAAGATATTTATGCTGTTGGCGATGCTGTACAAGTAAAACATTATATTACCGGCAAGCCGACACTTATTCCTTTAGCAGGACCTGCAAATAAGCAAGGTAGAATTGCCGCTGATAATATCTGTGGCTTAGATGCTCACTATAATGGTTCGCAAGGCACGTCAATTATTAAAATCTTTGATAAAGTAATTACGGCGACTGGTTTAAATGAAACCATGGCAAAAAGAGGTGGATATAATGCTGAAAGCATCGTACTTTCCCCCATTTCAAAAGCGGGATATTATCCAGGCAGCAAAGCGATGACAATGAAAATTACCTTTGATAAAAAAAGTCACCATATTTTGGGTGCACAAATATTTGGCATGGACGGAGTGGACAAACGGATTGACGTCATCGCTACAGCAATAAGAGCCAAATTAAAAGCGACCGATTTACCCGATTTAGAATTAGCCTACGCCCCTCCTTTTTCCTTACCAAAAGATCCAGTCAACTTAGCCGGCTTTATTATTGAAAACGTTTTAACTGGTAAAGTAAATCAAGTTAATTATCAAGAGTTAATGACTTTGCCTAAAGATGGCAGTGTTACTTTTTTAGATGTTAGATCAGAATTTGAATTTGCAAGAGGTAGTGCGGAAGCATTTATTAATTTGCCACTCGATAATTTAAGAAGAAAAATTAATGAGCTACCAAAAGACAAAAAAGTTATCGTCATGTGTCAAAGTGGATTGCGGAGTTATTTAGCCACTCGCATATTAAAACAACATGGCTTCGATGCATATAACTTTGTCGGTGGTTATGCTTTTTATCGCGCGATTACGGCTGATAAACTGGCCGCTGAACTTTCTTAACTGTGTGGTCAAGAAAAAAACTAAAATACTAATTTATTAGCAAAAGAATAGTTTGGAATTTATCCAAACTTTTTTTATGCTCTTAGGAGCGTTATAATAATTACCAATAAATATAAGAAGGAAATACAATGATAACAGTTTATGAAAAAGGCGAACATTTCTATTTAGAAAATAAAGACTTCCTTTTAACCAACATTTTTACCGAGGTGTTTTTTCGTCTTGATGCGAAACTTTTATCAGAAACAAATAAAGAAGAATACGCCATTATGGCAGAAACAAACAATAAAAAGTTAGTCGCGCTTCGCAAACTCCCTTATAGCACTTTGTTTTACGGAGATGAAGATTTAGTTAATGATATGGTTGATTTTTTATTAGAACAACAATACGTAATTAAAGATATTTTATGTATCCTACCTTTAGGAGAAATAATTACCAATCAACTAAACGCAAGAGGTTATCATTACTATAAACATCTAGCGATGGATTATATGATTTGCAAGCAAAGTGTTTATCCTTCAAATAGTTGTGTTAGTAAACCAACACTGGATGATGTTGATGAACTATTAGAACTATGTCGTACTTTCGCTATAGAGGTGCATTTGACCCCGACTGAAAACAAAGAAAGAATTATCAATCAACTTGATGATTTTCGCATTATTAAAAAAGATAATCACATTGTTGCTATGGCCGCCGTGAGCGAATCAACTAGTGAAGATAAACGCATTGCCTATGTTTATACTAGACCAGAGTATCGCGGTAACCACCTTGCTAAAAAAGTCGTGGCCAATATCGTAAATGAAACTTTAGAAAAAGGTTTGTATTTGTCATTAAATGTTGATCAAGCAAACCCAATTTCCAACCAACTTTATAAATCTTTGGGTTTTTCTAAACTTTTTTCGCAAGCTATTTTTATGGAAAAAGAAGCAAAATAATACATATTTGCTTGCTTTTTACGATGTTTCACGTTAACGCCATCTTTGCCCCATTAATGAGTATATTGATATTTATTTTAAGAAATGCTAATTTTTATTCAGTGATATTTCATTTAAAGGTTGTGAGCGCAAAAATATTTTTATCTCACTAGATAATTTATTGACTCATCGTTAGTCAACTGCGCAAAGCTGTAATGTAAGTTATAGTGATACAAACCAATACCTCACCAAAGCTCATTGTTATATAAACGCCAGTGATAGGGCAGCCAGTTGCTAAAAAGGCAAGCACCTGCATTTCACTGCGGTTTGAAGCATTAATCCTTTTACCAAAGCGGTCTAGCATCCAGTAATTACTATGTTTATAGCGCTCACAATATAAAGGGAAAGCAAATATCCATTATACCAAGTCTAATTAGGAGGCGCTATGATAGGGAAAAACAAGCCTGAAAAAGATGACCATTTAATTTACAAGCATCGTTACTTGTTAATGGCCGTTGCCCTTGTTTTTACCGCCATTCTTTCGGTTACTTATTGGCAAATCACTTGGATTAGACACGATCAAAACGAACAAGCTTTAGTTCTTCGGGTCGCTGAAACTATCGGTTCACAAATTCATTATTATGAAGTCGAAGCTTTAGAAGGCAACGAGAACGATTTAGATAAACCTGAACACAAAGAACTAAAAGGTCATTTAAACGATTTAGTCACGGTTTATCAAAATTTAGATGCTGCATATTTATTAAGAGAAGTCGACGGAGAAATCGTCTTTTTACTTGACTATTTACCGCTAGCAGCAAGCGACTTTGTCCCTCCTGGCTTGGTTTTTGATTTTGCGCCAGAAAAACTTAGCGTTCCTTATACAACTAAAAAAGTTGTCATGGTCACTGCTTTATTAGACCGTGGAATGAAGTGGAATAGTGCCATTGTTCCAATAATTAACTCAGAGTCGAGTGAAGTGGTTGGCTTGTTAAGACTTGATTTTGATATCGCTGAGTGGAATTTCCGCCTACTTAGAGGCATGGTTCCTGATTTTGTTGTTTCGTTTTTATTTCTTTGCTTCGTGATTATTTCCTTCCGTTCGCTATATCTTTATTACCATGCAAAAACGATGCGAAATAAATATGAATTAACCGCGACTTTATATCGCAGTATTTTTGAACAAGCTTTAGTTGGCATTGCTGTTGTCGAAGACAAGCACTTTGTTTCTAAGTCAAAATTTGGCGATAACAACATGAATCCGATGTTTGAAAAGATTTTAGGTAGAAGTAGTGAAGAACTTGAAAAAATTAGTTGGCCAGATATTACTCATCCAGACGACCTAGAAGCCGATATCATGATGTTTAACAAATTCAAAAATGGTGATATCGAAGGATATTCATTGACTAAAAGATTTCTTAAACCTGATGGCAGCTATGTTTGGACATATATGACCATTAACCACTTTCTTGATAATAATTCCGAAAATCCATTACATCTTTGTTTGTTAAGAGATATCACTAATGAAAAAGTGATTTCTGATTCATTAAGTGAAAGTGAAAGAAGTAAATCGATTTTGCTATCTAATCTTCCTGGTATGGCTTATCGCGTTTTGTGTGACGGCAATTGGCAAATGCAATTTGTCTCAACTGGTTGCCTTAGTTTAACGGGTTACACCATGGAAAGATTGGTTGTTAAAAAAGAAGTAACATTAAAAAAATTAATCGCTCCAGAATATCGTCGAAAAGTCGCAGATGAATGGGAAATAGCGCTTGAAAACAAGCGACCTTTCCGTTACGAATATGAAATTGTCACTGCTCAAGGCGAAAAACGTTGGGTGTTAGATACCGCTCAACCTATTTATAACGAATTCGGAGTGGTCGAAGCTCTTGAAGGTATGATGCTTGATATTTCTGAAAGAAAAACGATGGAATTAAAGCTTCAATACACTTTTGAACATGATGAAGATACAGGTTTATTAAATGTTAGTAGTTTGCACAATAGAATGCGTGCTGATGAAAAGAAAGCTAACAAACCAAAACGCGCTTTGATCAGTGTAAACTTAAGTACATTCCAACGGTTAAGTATGACTTATGGTTTCTTATATACCGCTGATTTATTTAAAAAAGTAGCGCAGCGTTTAAATCAATATTCCTCTAAAAATTGTACGTTATATAAGTCTTATGAAAACCGACTGGTTTACTATATAAAGGGTTATGAAAATGTTCAAGAACTCGTTGATTTTTCCTTGAAAATAAAAGAGGAGTTAACCGACTTACTTAAAGTTGAACGCTTCGGCGCTGGTATTGGTATTTTAGAAATCAATAACGACGAACCACTGAATATCAATTCTTTATCTAAACGCGCCTTAATGGCTTCTAGTAATGTTATCAATTTAGACAAAACCGAAATTGGAATTTGTGTTTTTGATGAATTGCTTGAAGCGCGTGTTGTACGCGAAGAACTAGTCAAACAATTGCTAACTGAGGTGGCGGATTCAGGAGGCACTGAGTCTTTGTATATGGTGTTTCAACCAATCTTCAACTTAAGAACTAAACGCGTCACTTCTTTTGAGGCGTTAGCACGTTTAAGACATGAAAAACTTGGAGTGGTTTCGCCGCTTGAATTTATACCGTTAGCGGAAGAAAGCAAATTAATTATTCCAATCGGTTGGAATATATTTAGACAATCATTTACCTTTTTAAAGAAGATAGAAGATTTAGGTTACACAAAAATTCGTCTGGCCGTTAATGTCAGTGCCGTACAAATATTTGCTCATAACTTCGCAAACGATTTAATTAATTTAATTAAAGAAATGGGTGTTATTCCAAACAAGATTACCCTCGAATTAACCGAATCCGTATTTTCAAGCGACTTAAATCTTATCAATAACATTTTGTTACAGCTCCGTACTTATGGCATTAGAATTTCAATTGATGACTTTGGGACAGGCTATTCTTCCCTAGCTCGTGAGCGCGACTTGAAAGTCGATAGCTTAAAAATTGACAAATACTTCATTGATAAATTAATGATCATTTCGAATGAAGAATCGATTACAGGTGATATTATTAATATGGCCCATAAACTCGGTCAAATAGTGGTCGCTGAAGGGGTGGAACACGATAAGCAAATGCAATATTTAATCGATAACGATTGCGATTTAATCCAAGGTTACTTAATTAGCAAACCACTCGAAATGGAAGCGGCGATTGAATTATTAAATAAACTTAATAAAGAATAACTACTATGAATGCCTCTATTAACATTTCTAATGTATGCTTAAAAACTCCTCGCCTAACATTACGACCATTTGTTTTGTCTGATTTAGAAAACTTTTATCAGTACGCTAAGGTGCCTGGAGTTGGTGAAATGGCGGGTTGGTCACATCACCATAACATTGAAGAAAGTAAAAAAATATTAGATATCTTTATCGCCAATCAATCAACATTTGCGATTGTCTTCCAAGACATCGTCATCGGTTCAATTGGTTTGGATCAATATAAAGAAAACGATTTTCCTGAATTAGACATGCTAAAAGGCATTGAGCTAGGTTTTGTTTTATCAAAACAATATTGGGGTCAAGGTTTGATGGTTGAAGGCTGTCAAGCGGTCATCGACTATATCTTCAAAAAACTCGAGCTCGATTTTATATTGTGTGGTCACTTTATCGATAACAATCAATCTAAACGCGTCCAAGAAAAACTCGGCTTTAAATTGTACAAAAGTAACCAACAACGCGAATACATAGACCAAACAAAAAATCTAGTTGTTAATATTATGTTTCGCACTGATTACATCGCTTAACTATCTTACATGAGCGCAACTTTGTCATCATAAAAATATTGCGTTCGCCTTAGTTATTGCATGACGCTTTTAATATTATGTAAATGTAAGAAACTTTTGTTTCTCTTTCTTTGATTAATTTTTATGGCAACAAAATATCCTATTATTCTCGTGCACGGTTTCTTAATTAAAGACATTGGCCTAATTAAGTCTTTTGGTCGTATTGATAAAATGCTTAAAGAAAAAGGCTATATCGTTTATAAAAGTCGCGTCGATAGTTTTGGTGCCGTGGAAACTAACGCGGACATCTTAAAAGCGGAAGTTGCAAAGGTTCTAAAAGAAAATAATGTCGATAAAGTTAACATCATTGCCCATTCCAAAGGGGGGCTTGATGCCAAATATATGATTGAACATTACGCGATGTATGAGCAAATCGCCTCCTTAACGACACTTTGTACACCGCATAAAGGTAGTCCGATAGCGAGCAAAATTCTAAAATATCCAAAATGGTTATTAAAGATTACTGCTTTTTGGATTAACTTATGGTTTAAAATCTTAGGTGATAAAAAACCTAATGCCTATAAATTATGTGAACAACTAGCCACCATTAATAGCGTTGAAGAAGAAACTTTTAAATTGTGTAACGAAGTTTACTGTCAAAGCTATTCGACAACTCTAAAAAGGAGTCGCGATGACTTTGTGATGGGCATCCCTTTTATTTTCTTTCATCACCTAGAAAAAGACAAAGAAAACGACGGCGTCGTCAGTGCTGAATCGGCACAGTTTTGCCAATATAAAGGTAATCCGTTTAATGAATCAGTCTCACATTCAGAAATTATCGACTTCATGGTCACTAAAAAGAAGAAGGACAAGATATACGCTTTTTGGAATATGATCGTTGAAGATTTAGCCGCGCGTGGCTTTTAAATCCGTCATTTTATTAGACTTTTATCGTTTTTGATAAATTATTGAATTTACCTCTTTTATTCTTCAATAGTTGAAGTATGATGAATACAAGTTTCAACAAAAAAGAGGTGAATTTATTTTTATGATTCTAGCCGCCTTCAGTTTTACATTTGATACTATCGTTTCGATAGTATCCGCGGTTTTTGCCCTTGCAGCAGTCTTTCTTTCCATTATTATTTTTTTGATTTCTAATCGCAAAGAATCTTATGTTGTCTTTGATAAGGCTTACGCCAATATTTTAGAAAAAGGTTTGGAGAACCCTTCATTGCGCGATCCGATAAAAACTTGTGACTATGATAGTTTTCTAGAAAAAGATCGCGCTTTTTATTTTAAATATTGTGCCTATGCTTATATGGTATGGAATTTTTTAGAGACTATTTATGATCTATCTAATTCTAAGAAAAAACGTAAACGCGATTTGTTCCACACTTGGTCGCCAGTACTCATTGAAGAAAATAAACTGCATTATCGCTGGTTTACAAAAAATCCTGGCCCATTTAAAAAAGAGTTCCAAGATTATGTGCGTAATTATTTAAACGATATTACAATCGAACAAAAAACGGATATCGATTCTTTCTTAATGATAAATAAGTATTTAAGAGAAGAATTTCCAATCGAAGAATTAAAAGACAAAAATCAAATGATTAAATTATTAATCAAAGGTCAATATCGTCTTTTCACTGCGCGCTTTACGCATCAAGAGGAGTGCGATAAAACAATTATTGGCTACGCTATTGTTTATTCTAATTCCGATAATAATTTTATTTTCGTTGACTACATCCACATTCTTGATGAATACCAAAACTGCGGACATGGGACGAGAATATTTAATCTCCTCATGAAAGAAATTAAAGGTAGTGACCCTCAAGGCATACTTTTTGAAATCGAATCTAGTAAAAGTAAAGATGAAAATTCCGATCGGATTAGAAGACGTAAGTTTTATCTTAAATCTGGGGCAAGCGAATTGTATTGTCCGTATCGTTCGCCATATAAAAATGGGAAAAGTATTCAACTTAGCCTAATGTTTCGACCAGTTGACGGAAAAGACTTCGTGCCTAAAGAAATGCTTCGCGCTTTTATCAAAGAAGCAATTTCGACGATTCATTCCGATTACGCCCATACTTCAGAAGTCATCGCTGGATATATTGACCATATTCCTAATTACGAAGCTAACTCTGAAATCGTTATTCATCACGGTAACTTAGAAGACTTAAACGAAATTATTGAATATCTTAAACTAATTTTCCCAGCAAACTTAATCATTAAAAAAGAAAAGATTGTCGCTTTGATGCTCACCCAACAGTACGACTTAATTCTTTTAAAAGACCAAGAAGGTATCTTACTTGGCTTTGCCTTTGGTTTTTTACCCAAAGATAAAAACTTTCTTTTTCTTGATTACTTTATGATTTTACCTTTTTACCGAAATCATGGTTACGGCAAGATGTTTATCGAAAAGATTTGTGTTAAATCGTATAAAACTATTAAATATGGAATCGTCTGCGAATCAATGGTGCCACCAGATAGCGAAACCGATGAAAAAACTTTCATCGCCCACACTAACGGTTGCTTTTTAGAAGGTGATTACGCCTATCCACTTAAAAGAGGTAAAATTCCAATTAAGCTGGCTTTTTATCCAAAAGACGGAATTACTTCTGTTGATGGTGAACATTTTGAAAATTTGATGAAAGAAGTGTTGCTCACCATTCATGATGATATCGTTAATGAAAATAATTACGACACTTACCTAAAAGCAATTGAAGATTTCGAAAAATAAACGCTGGGCAAACCAGTGTTTTTTACTTCTTGAGCTTATACATTAAGTATTCTTTACCAATACTAAATAAAATCTTTCGCATCGCTTCTCGACCTTCTTTTGGGGTATCTCTCCAACTTTGGACAATCATCGAAAACTTGTTTTTAAAATAAGAAACAAACTCATTATCGTTAGGTAAATTTTCATTTAATAGTTTTTCAAGCATATTAAACAAAGCATCGACGAATACTTGTTTATAGTGGGTATCATAAGAAAGAAAGGCTTCGTTGATAAAATCAACAATTTTCGTCGAACGTTCCGAATAAAGTTGCTCTTTGATAAATGCGTTATCTTCAATTAACCAATTAAAAATATCGTGCTGATATAAAAGCGTCTTATCAGAAGCGATAATTGTCTTTTCCTCATCCATAATCATCAAACGACCAATAATCGATTCTGGAGGCACATAAGCATGAATTTTAGGGGAAATAAGACGATAAGTGTCATCGTAAAAGCTCCTTGGATAATTAGGAGCATCAAAAGCATAAATACCAACCAGTTTTTTCTTTTTATAAAACTTTTTAGCCGCGGTGACGGCAATGCGTCCACCTTTAGAATGGCCACCAAACACAAATTTTCTAATAAAAAACTTTTTTGCGACCATTTCTGCATATTTAATTGCTTCTACTTCCGCGGGAACGATTTCTAAATAAGCCATATTGAAATCTTCTTTCCAACCGGTGAGAGTGCCGTCTGTTCCACCGAATGAAAGAAAGACTAGTTTTGGTAAGATGATCGTCACGGCTTGAAATTGTTTTTCTTCGGCTTTATCTCTTGCCTTACGATAGTAGCCATACTTAGCCTTTGCATAACGTTTGCTCGTTAATAAAGTGACTAAAATACGATAATAGTTATAATGTCTTTCACTCGTTCCTTCTGGAATTTGATAAATAGCGAGAAGTTTTTTCATATTTTTAGTGCTGAGCACATCTTTTTTCATTCCTAACTTATCAAAAGGAAAATATGATAAAGCAGTCAGCGCTAAGGCATCAAGTTCATTAAACGGGCTTTGCTTGAAGGAAACGTCTTGATAGGCAACTAAATAATCGAGGATATTCATAGAATAATGTTAACATTTTTTCATAAAAAGTTTACCACTTTGTGTATCTAATATAGAATAATGAACGTAAAGGAAAAATAGGAATGTATAAAGGTTGGTTGCTCGTCAACACATTTATGAATTTGGAAAAATTCCAAAATCTATACCAAATGCTCGAACTTTCTTTTAGAAAAAGGGGCGTTATTTTAAGTGTTAAAACCGCAGAAGATATTTCTCTTGAGGTTGGTTTTAAACTCGCTAAGAAGCCTGATTTCGTCATCTTTTGGGACAAAGATTACTATTTGGCCCATGCATTAGAAAATCAAGGCATTAGATTATTTAATAGTGCGGAGGCAATCGCTTATAGCGATAACAAAATCTTGATGTACCAAAAACTAAAAGAAAACGGAATTAAAATTCCACGCACATTCGTTGCCCCTAAAACATTTGAAGGCATAAACTATAACAAACGTAGTTTCCTACAACAAGTCATCAACGAAATCGGTTTCCCTTTAATTGTTAAAGAAGCTTATGGGTCGTTTGGCGATCAAGTTTACTTAGCCAAAAACGAAATTGAGCTCAACGCGATAGTCGATCTTATCGGCTATAAAGACTTCTTATTACAAGAATTCATCGCCTCTTCTTATGGAAGAGATGTCAGAATTAATGTCGTTGGTAATAACGCCGTCGTCAGCATGTATCGCGAAAACAAAAACGACTTTAGAAGCAACATTTCTTCTGGTGGTTCTGGCGTTGCTTGTGATCCAAGAAGCGATTATCTTGCCTTAGCGATAAAAGCGACCAAAGTCTTAAAACTTGATTTTGCGGGTGTCGATGTCCTTTTTGGCGAACACGACGAACCAATCATCTGCGAAGTTAATTCTAATCCTCAGTTTGCTTCTACTTTAAAAGCGACTGGTGTAGATTTAGCAGATTACATTTGCCAGTACATTATTAAAAATTTATGAAACAAGGAATTATTATTTATAAGCATGCAGACAGCGAAAAAAATCGCTACTTTATCGACCTTTGTTTAGAAAAACTAAATGACGAAGGTTATTCTCTTATTTACGTAGACGAAGAAGATTATGAACAATATTTAGCCGCCCATCAAATTGACTATGCGATTTATCGCGGTCGCGATTATACGATCAGTGAAAAACTTGTCGCTTTGAATACGAGAGTGTTTAATCCTCCGACCACTAATCTTATCGCTAACGATAAACACATTTCTTGCAAACTGTTCAATCATCTTGGTTTACCAAGCATTGATACCCAGGTCATTCCTAATGATTTAAGTTACCCTTACATCATGAAAAGCGTTGATGGCCATGGTGGAAAGGAAGTTTTCTTAATTAACGACGAAAGCAAACGCCTTAGATTGCTAGCTAAATACCCAAACAAGAAATTTATCTACCAACCCTTTATTTCTAATGATGGCGATTTAAGAATATATTTAGTTAATCAAAAATATGTCGCTAGTGTCGCTAGACATAATAGTAAAGATTTTAGACACAATTTCTCTTTAGGAGGCGATATCGTTTTATATCATCCTAGTGAAAAATTAATCAAAGAAGCAGAAATGCTTGCTCAGGAATTAAAAGCCGACTTTATCGGTATCGATCTTTTCTTAATTGGAGAAAAGTATCTCTTTAACGAAATCGAAGATCCAGTCGGCTGTAGAATGCTTTATAAATTAAGTGATATTGATATTATTTCTTTATTTGTCGACCATATTAAGCGCGAACTAAGCAAAGAGTAATAATACGCCAATCATCTGTGCGATAGTTGACACTAAAATAAAAACGTGGAAAATGCAGTGGAAGTATAACTTCTTTTTACCAATGGCATAACTAATTGCCCCGATCGTGTAAATAATGCCACCAGTTAATATAAAGACAAATGGCCAGAAGTCTAAATATGAAAAACCACCGACAAACATCACTAACCATCCCATCAAGATGTATAAAAATAGTGACGAGATTCTCACCCAGGCTTTATGGAACAATAATACATTAAGGGTAATACCAATGATGGCTGTGCCAAATTCAATTACTAACATCAGTAGCCCAACGTTATTGCCTTGACTAATCATATAAAAGCAAATTGGAGTATAAGTGCCAGCAATTAGTAAAAATATCGCCGCATGATCAATGATACGAAAAATCTTCTTTTTCAGCGTATCCGCTGGTAAATTGTGATAAATTGCGGAAAAGCCATATACCATCGCTACTGTGGAAGAAAAAATCGTTAAACCGATGTAGGCAAAATAATTAATTTCGCTAGTTAAGTAATGACCTAACCCGAAGAAATATATAAATAAGGCTAAAGGCAAGCCAAGAAAATGACTAATAGAGTTAAAAAATTCTTGTTTTCTCGTGTATGGCGGAACTTGGATTTTAGTAACCAAAGTGTAATAAGACATCGTCCTTACCTCCTAATTGACTTAATGATAAGCCAAATAGTTTTGTGCGTCAGGAAACTGTCTTGTTTCTTTTTTCTACCACAAAATAAAGGAACTCTCCTAAAAAATAACAAGAGAGTAGAGTTAATAAAAAAGTCTCATTAGTAGAGTACTTTTTAGAATAAATCTTTTAATATGTCTGCGACCTCTTCTAATAGATTGGCTTCGCTATTACTGAAGCGATCATATATCGGAGCATCGATATCAATAACCCCGACAACCACATTATCCTTAATAATCGGAGTGACAATTTCACTTTTAGAAAGACTTGAACAAGCGATGTGACCTACAAACAAGTTAACGTCTGGGACGATAATAGTTTGCTTAGTAGAAGCGCTATAACCGCATACTCCTTTGCCTAAAGGAATAATCGTACACGCAACTTCACCTTGAAAAGGACCTAAATATAAATAGTCGTCTTTTCTTAAATAAAAGCCACACCAATTAATATTAGGTAGTTCATTGAGCAAAGCGCTGACATTGCTTAAGTTACTCATTAAAGGAATGGTAGGTTCGATTACAGCTTTAATTTTTCCTAATAGTTCTTTCATGTCATTTATGATAAATCAAAATGTCATTAAGACATAGAGGAAGATGAAATATTTTTTAAAGTCTTTTATTTTTACTATTCCCACCTTAATATATTAGACATGAAAAGAATATTAATCATTGGATGCCCAGGGGCGGGTAAATCATTTTTATCTAAACAACTAGGCAAAATATTAAATTTACCAGTTATTCACTTAGATTGCCTTTATTGGAAGAGTGATAAAACATGCATTAGCCAAGAAGAACTATTAGATAAAATCCTTCCTTATTTAAACGAAGAAAAATGGATAATTGATGGCAATTATCACCGCTCATTAAGAAAAAGATTAGAGCGCGCTACCGATGTTTTCTTTTTGAAGATGCCACGTGAAGTTTGTGTTCAGGGCATTAGAGATCGCATTAAACAAAAACGCGA
>JAAYCD010000073.1 GCA_012744375.1 Erysipelotrichaceae bacterium
GATGATGGACGATTAACTGATTCTCAAGGAAGAGTTGTGGACTTTAAAAATACTGTCATTATCATGACTAGTAACTTAGGTAGTGAATATTTACTTAACGGACAAAAAGATCAAGTTGATATTTTGTTGCACCAAACATTCAAACCAGAATTTTTAAATAGAATTGATGAGATTGTTTATTTCAATCCACTATCTAAAGATACACAAGCCAAGATTGTAGCTAAGATGCTAGGAGAACTTAAGTCACGTCTAGCTGAATCTTATTATGAACTCAACTTTACTGAAAACTTAAAAGACTACATTTTAGAAAATGCTTATTCACCGATTTTTGGCGCTAGACCAATTAAACGCTTTATTCAAAACAAAGTAGAAACGGTTCTCGCTAATAAAATCATCGCGCAAGATATGATTGCGGGACATCATTATCTAATCGACGTTGTAGAAGATGAAATATTAGTTAGATCATTAGATGCAGATGCTTAAACGTCTGCATCTTTTTATTTATTTGAAATAAGTTACTTTTGTTTCACAATATAAGTATGGTAGACCCCTTATTATTTTTCTTTATTAGTGTCACTTCTATAATCGTTTTATTTTTTATCGTGGAATTCATCATTTATCTTTTTGTTTTTTATTCTCCTCATCCCCGACAAATAAGCGATAAAAGATATATTAACCTAAAGGAAAATAAAGGCTACGAAAAACTATTTATAGAAATGGTCACCCCATTAATCAAAATACCTTATGAAGATGTTTATATAACTGCTTTTGATAAAGTTAGACTACACGCAAAAGTTTATAAAAACGACAGCTGCAAACAAGTAGCGATTTTGTGTCATGGATATCGCGCTTCGGCATATCGCGACTTTGCTGGTATTGCAAAACAATTTATTGATCAACAAATGAGCGTGATTTTAATCGATCATCGCGCCCATGGAAAAAGTGGCGGCCATTCTTTAACTTTCGGAGTAAAAGAAGTCAAAGATGTCTTAAATTGGATTAAATATGCAAAACAAACATTTGGCCAAAATAAATCGCTAATATTAATGGGCTTTTCTATGGGTGGGGCAACTGTCTTAAACTGTGCTGATAAGGTCGATAAAGATACGCTTATTATTGCCGATAGTCCTTATTGTTATCCGCGAGAAATCATTAGTACCTCAATTGAAAGTGTGCACTTACCCGTTTCGTTTTTTTATCCTTTAGTTAATACTGCCGCGAAGATTTTTGCTCATGCTGATATGAATCACCTTAATGCTTATGAAGCAATTAAACACACGCAATGTAAACTATTAATCATTCATGGAAATAAAGATTCAGTCGTGCCTCATAGATTAAGCCAAAAGCTCGCCGAAACATATCCAGAAAAGATTCAATACGAGCTTTTTGAAGGTGCCGATCACGGTGTTTCATACTTAAAAGACTTTGCCCGTTACCAAAAATTGATACAAGAATTCATCAATGGGGACTAAAATATATATAACTTCTAGGAGGGAGAAATATGTATGAGCCAAAGATGAAATTAACTCAACCCCAACTATCCATCTTGCGTGGCGAGCAAGGTGAAACTAAACAAAAGATGCTCGAAACCATCGTTCGTTTTGGAGATATATTTAATGCCCCACGTCTTGTAAAAGTCACCCATAAGAAAGGACATCTTGTAACTTCTTTTGGCATAAACTTACTCAAACCTTTATATAAGACGATGAGTGAAATTAACGCTGAAAACATCAAAGCGGTGGGTGGATTTACTGCCGACCCGCGTCCAATAGATTACGTCAATGTGAAATGCAACATTTTAGAGAAATTAGTTTTCTCGAAAATTATGTATGGCAAACAAACGTTTTATGAAGAACAACTGCGTCAGGCAGGGTTAAGTCATAAAAACGCTTTTACATGTACACCATATTTAAAAGAAGTCGGTAACATTCCAAAAGAAGGTGATGTTGCTTCTTGGGCGGAAAGCAGTGCGGTCGTATTCGCCAATTCGGTCTTAGGCGCAAGAATTAATCGCAACTCAGGAATGATTGATTTATTTGGTACTTTATTAGGTTATGTACCTTATTTTGGATTATTAACTGATGAAGGAAGAAAAGCATCATGGAAAGTGATAATTAAAACCTCAAAGTTACCCGAAGCACAAGTTCTTGGAAGTGCGATTGGGATGAGAGTGAATGATGAAGTGCCATATATCATCGGCCTAGATAAATTTTTAGGCAATGTTATTAATGATGATGTAGAAGGTTACTTAAAGGACTTTGGGGCGGCAACTGCTTCTAATGGAGCAATCGGCTTATATCATATTGATAACCTTACTCCTGAAGCTAAAAAACTAGGCGACTCTTTAATTAATGAAGGGGCGAGACAATATGTTATTGACGATGAAGAATTAGATAAAATTTATAAAGCTTATCCGATTATGTGGAAACACAAAGATAAACCGGCGAATCTAGTATTTATTGGCTGTCCACATCTAAC
>JAAYCD010000086.1 GCA_012744375.1 Erysipelotrichaceae bacterium
AATGAACAGAGGTCGAACTATTTGAGGTGTTTGGCACCTTTTGACAACCAATCACGGCAAAAATTGCGATGACTGATAAGGGAATTAATTTTTTATATGACATTTAAGTTGTCCTTTCGATAAAAAACAATTTTCGGGTAAATTATTTTGATACTGGATGTTTTACAATAGACTTATCTTACTAAATAATACTATTTAAATATAGGCATTATTTTTGTTATTGGGACAACAATATTACGATTATGCAATAAAAAGGGGTAAGGTTTGGTCCTTACCCATTTATTGTTATCGATCGCGCATGGTTGGAAAAAGGATGACTTCGCGTATTTGGGCTTGATCGGTTAATAACATTACCAATCTATCAATACCCATACCTACGCCACCAGTTGGCGGCATGCCATACTCTAAAGCTTCTAAGAAGTCCTTGTCCATTTCATTAGCTTCTTCGTCACCCATCTTCTTAGCTTCTAATTGAGCTAAAAAGCGTTGTTCTTGATCAAGAGGATCATTAAGTTCAGTATAAGCGTTTGCTAATTCTTTACCGTTAACGAATAACTCAAAGCGTTCAACAAATCTTGGGTCTTTCCCTTTTTTGGTAAGTGGAGAAACTTCAATTGGGTATTCGTAAACAAAGGTTGGCTGAATTAAGTCATCTTGACATAACTCTTCGAAAAACTCGTTCATCACATATCCAATGGTGTTTTTGAATTTATCTAAGTGAATGCCCTTTTCTTCAGCGATTTTTTTTGCTTCTTCAAAGGTAGTTATTTTTTTAAAGTCGATACCAGTTTTTTGTTTAATTAAATCGTTCATGGAAATCCATTTGAATTTGGACTTAAAGTCGATAGTTTTTCCATCGTAAGTAATGATGGCTGAACCAGTCGCTTCTTTAGCGACAACTCTAATCATTTTTTCCGTTAAGTCGCCTATACCTTTTAAATCTGAATAAGCTTGATATATTTCAATAGTAGTGAATTCTGGATTATGAGAGGCATCCATACCTTCGTTTCTAAACAAGCGACCAATTTCATACACTCTTTCCATACCACCGACTAATAAGCGTTTTAAGTTAAGCTCGGTAGCAATTCTTAAATAGAAATCTTTGTCTAAAGCGTTATGGTGAGTAACAAACGGACGAGCGGAAGCGCCACCTAAGGTTGGAGAAAGTATTGAAGTTTCGACTTCTACAAAACCTTTTCCATCCAAGAAATTTTGGATAGAACGAATAATTTTTGGTCGAGTGAAAGCTACTTTGCGAGCTTCTTCATTCATGATCAAATCTAAATATCTTTTTCTTGAACGTTCTTCAACATCAGTTAAACCGTGGAACTTTTCTGGAAGTGGGTGCAAGCATTTGGTTAAGTGAGTGAACTTTTTTGCTTTAATGGTTAATTCACCAGTACGTGTGAGATTCATCACACCAGTAACTCCAACAATGTCACCGATATCTGCCATTTTGAAAAGTTCATAATTTTTCTCACCCAAGCCATCAAGCGCTAAATACACTTGCATATTTCCGGTTTTATCTTGGATGTTCATAAAAGATGCTTTGCCCATTCTTCTAATCGCTTTTATTCTTCCTGCGACGGAAACATGTAAATCAAATTTTTCTAATTTAACAGCATCTTTGTTCTTGCATAGCTCTCTAATTTCCGAAAAGGAATGAGAAACTTTATATTTTTGACCAAAAGGATCAATTCCTAATTCTTGATACTTTTTTAACTTCTCGAGACGGACTAATTCTTGGTCGTTTAGTTCTTTAATATTCATAGTCGTACGCTGTTAAAAACAGCTTTCTCCTTTCAAATAGTGCCGTTAATAGTATAGACAAAGTCTTTGACTCTTAAAAGTCAAATCATTAAAT